>JAUXUR010000044.1 GCA_030680745.1 Alphaproteobacteria bacterium | reverse complement strand
TGATGAATCGCCAGTAGTTGCACCAGTCGCTGATGAAGCGCCAGTAGTTGCACCAGTCGTTGATGAAGCGCCAGTAGTTGCACCAGTCGTTGATGAAGCGCCAGTAGCTGTACCAGTCGTTGATGAAGCGCCAGTAGTTGTACCAGTCGTTGATGAAGCGCCAGTTGTTGCACCAGTCGTTGATGAAGCACCAGTTGTTGATCTAGCATTTCAAATTCAACAAGGAGTTCAATTAGCGTTGCAACCTGTGCAAGTGCAATTCCAACAACAATTGGATGCAGCTACACAAAACCTTCAAGCTCAAATTGATGCATTAGTTGCACAATTGAATAAATAAAACTGATGGGCAAAATATAAAATTATGTTCGTTTGAAGAAAAAGCTAGGTGTAAAAGCCTAGCTTTTTTTTATTCAGAAAAAATAGCCTATCGTTAAATATATCCAATATAATCTAAAACTACCGTTTTTAGTCTATGATTTTTGGCCGCTTTTTGAACCAAAAATTTTTAAGGTAAAATAATTACCTGTTGTAATTTTTTGCATCAAAAATCACCTTAAAGCTCAGACTCAAAAATCGGTATTTCCAGATCATTTGGGTACAAAAAAAAGAAATTAAAATAATGAGGAGATATAAAATGCTAAGAAAAATCAAAGTATTATTAATGAGTTTTATGTTTATGTTTCTTTTTTTTGGGAAAGCTTTTGCTGATAAGTGGCCAATTTGGAATGGTCATGAAGCTATTGATGATATCATTGCCCCAGGCATGACAAAATATGGCAATTATAGATACGATCTTGTTCAGAAAAGTTTAAAGAAAGAAGATCGTCAAAAAATTAAAAATATAAAAAAAAAGAAAGCTTCTTTTCATGTGTCGCTTGCGCCACAACACAAAGGTAGAAAATATAATAAAGAAGAGCGTCATTATAAATTAATTTTTACTTTTAATGAGTATAAACCGCTAGAAATTATCGTAAAAGTAAAAAGAGAACCTGTTTCGGCTGAGGAGATGGAAATTTCTTATAATAAGCATGATGCCAAGAAAAGTAATAAACATAAAGAAAAAAGTATTTTAGATAAAATTAGTGATATAGAAATACAAATTGAGATATTTGCTGAGAATTTTATTCACAATATTTTGGATAGATTTAAACCTAAAAAACATGTTAATGATCCAACGCCAGTCGCAATACAGGAAGAGGCTCAAAAAGATATGAAATTGCTTGATAATTCTTCTTCAAATTCACAATTTCTATCAGAGGAAATAGAAGAGTATAAAAATGATATTGTGCTTGTGCCGCTCAATCTAGTTTTAATGGATGATTCACATGATGAGATATTCTTTACAGCGCCGCCTGCCCTAATATCAATTATAGATCAAGATCCAATTGTGCAATTAATACAGGATGAAACAGATCGACAATTAAAAGAGATGATTAATAATTATCAACAACAATTACAATCAATTGAGCAAGGTTTTCAATCAAAACTCGATGAGCTAAAAGAAAAAATTAATAATAAGTGATTCAATAAGATGAACAATTTTTAATTGTGCGTATTGAGATTCATTTATGTGACCTATAAGTCATGCAAGCGTGTAGCAGTTTATACTGAAACTTGCAACGGGTTTGCATAGCTTGTTATATTCGTTAGGATCTTTTTTAAATTGTAACGTGAACTAGGAAATTAACTTTATAGGAAACCTAGGGTTTCCGTCGTTGCGAGCGGCCCAAATTTTAAAAGGGGCCGCGCGGCAATCCAGAAATAGACTTTCTAAGGGAATACATATCGATGTTAAGACTGGATTGCCACACCCCCACCAAAAAAAGAGGGCGGGGGTTCGCAACGACGAAGCTCTTTATTTTTCTTTTTAACTCAATTGATTGCGCTTAATTCAATTGTTTTTTGATTTCCGCATTCACGTTAGTATAAAGGGATCAGCACACGAATATAACGTGTTCATTTTATTAGGGTGGAATAATGCATTTTTTTTTGAAACGTTTTGCACTAGTTGCATTTTTTTTATTGCCCTGGACACTTTTAGCGTCTGAGCAAGAAGCAAAAAAAGAATCTGATTCAGCCACTGAGGAGCATGGTAAGGATCCTGCTAAAGAAGATGCACCTGCTGGTGAGCATGGTGAAAAAAAGCCAGCTGAAAAAGAAAAAAAGCCGAGTAAGGAAGAAGCACAGGAAACCATGTTGAATCCGAATCGGATTCGTATTCAAGAGTTTAATATTTCTCGCTTTGGAGCAAATGATAAGGTAATTGGTATAATTTCACTATTTTTTTATATTGAATTTAATGAAAGAGAAACTGCATATAAGGCTTCTGCCTCTATGCCAAAATTACGATCTGTACTTACAACCAAATTAACAGAATATGTATCTAATAATACTAAGGATATACAGGATAAAGGGATCAAAAAGGTTATTAAAAATATTACTGAAAAATTGTATGGGGCAAAAACTGTTAAAGAAATTACAATTTTCAAAGCTTTTGAACGGAAATTATGAACTTTGAGTTTGTATTATCATTATATTGTTTTGTTTATACTTCTTTATATCAATTCAAGAATCTCTTGGATTTCTAGAATAAATTCCAGGAAATAAGCGTTAAGCTTAGCCATGAAATATCAGTAGCTCCTAAGATGATGCCAGTTTTTTTTGGTTTTCATGTTGCTTTAATATATAGATACTTTTGGCGTTTTCTTTAGGTGCATAATAATCTGAAATGCCGAAAGTAGATTCAGATCCACCTAAAATTAAAAACCCATCAGGTTTTAATGTTTGTGAGAAATAAGAAAGAATTTTTTGCTTAATGTCGATATCGAAGTAAATAAGGACATTTCGGCAAAATATGATATCAAATTTTCCTAAAAGTATCGGATTTTCAAGAAGATTAAAATATTGAAACTTAACTAAATTTTTAACATTGTCTTTGACAATCCATTTTTGATCTTCTTTTTGCATATATTTAATAAGGTGGTTTATGGGGAGGCCTCGTTGAACTTCAAATTGTGAATAGCTTCCTGCAATCGCTTTTTCAATGGCGCTTGTTGATATATCGGTCGCGAAAATCTCAAACTTCCAATCAGGGTATTTCTGTTGTTGTTCTAAAATAGCCATACTTAGAGAGTAAGGTTCTTGCCCTGTCGAACAGCCTGCTGACCAAATGCGAATATGCTTTGTACTTTCACGTGCTATAAGAAGATATGGCAGTAAAATGTTCGTGAATTGTTCAAAAGGATTGAGGTCTCGAAAAAAAAGGGTTTCATTGGTCATTAATGCTTCAACGACATCTCGTTTTAAATTTGTATCTTTTGTTTTTTGAAGGCTGCTTACAAGTTCAGTGAAATTATGTAAGTTGTATTTTTGCAGAACAGGTTGAAGCCTTGCCTCTAAAAGATAGGCTTTTTCCTTTGTTAAAAGAACACCTGAAGTTTCAAGTATTAACTTGTTCAAATATTGAATTTCTAGTTCTTTCATGCGACTGACCTAAATAACAATGAGTGAATTTTTAAGGGTATTTCAGTTAAGGGGATAACGGCACTACAAAGACCAGCATGTGTTACAGCACCAGGCATTCCCCATACAACGCTTGAGGCTTCGTCTTGAGCAAGAACAGTGCCCCCGTTTTCAACAACCAACGTAGAGCCTTTAAGGCCGTCGCTTCCCATACCTGTAAGCATGATCGTTAAAACACGCGGGCCATAAAGTTGTGATAGACTGCGTAACATAGGGTCTACGGATGGTTTGCAATAGTTTTCAGGTGGAGAATCGATAATTTTGATGCGTTTTTGATTGTTTAAGATTTCTACAATCATATGTTTGCCACCAGGGGCTATATATGCTTTCTGTTTTTCGACGAGATCACCATCTTGGGCTTCTTTACAAGCAATATTTGTATTTTTTGCTAAATGTTCTGCAAGAATGGTTGTAAAAGTGGGCGGCATATGTTGTGTAATAAAAATAGGTAAAGTTATTTCTTTGGAGAGGGATTTTAACAAATTACTAAGTGCTTGTGGGCCACCCGTTGAACTGCCAATTGCAATGATATCTGGCATAGAAATAGAAGCTTTGCGAAGGTGAAAAGTTGTTTTTTTGGAGTGTGATATAGTTGATTTGGTGTCGTTAAAAAGGGAATCTTTTGAGTTCGTGCGGGCGCTGAGGGAAAAACTATTTTCATTTTTTTGGATTAATTTTTTGCGGCGATATTCACCTAATGCTTTAATTTTATTAATAAGTTCATATTGAAAACTATTATCGTAAAGTTCTTTGGTGCTTTCTGGTTTTGGGATATAGTCTTTGGCGCCACTGGTAAGCGCGCGAATGCTTATTTCGGCATTTCGTTTGGTAAGGGTTGACGCAATAATGACTTGTATGTCGGGGTTTTCCATCATAATGATAGGCAGTGCCGTAAGGCCATCCATAACAGGCATTTCAATATCAAGAACAATGACTTCAATATCGTTACGCTTAAGATTATTAATTGCCATTTGACCATCTGAAGCTGACGCTACAATCGATAATAGAGGATCGCTCGAAATTACACGGTTAAAAATGCCTCTGATGACAGCAGAATCATCCACAAGCATGACGCGTATCGGATTGTTTTTTGTAACAAGGCTCATGATGGTAGTAATCCAACTTGTTTAAATTTTGTTTTAACAATTTCCAAGTCGAAGGGTTTCATAATATATTCATTGGCGCCAGATTCAAGGGCTTCAACAATAAAATTCAAGTCGTTTTCAGTGGTGCAGAAGATAACGATAGGTTTATCGCCACCTGGGCTTTTGCGTAGATCGCGTAAAAAATCAATGCCTGATTGTTCTGGCATATTCCAATCTAGAAGGATGACATCTGGCATCGATGTTTGACAATAGGTGAAGGCAGTAAGGCCATTTTCAGCTTCATTTGTTTGAAAGCCTAGATCTTGAATTATTTTTTTTGCGACACTTCTTACAACGCGTGAATCATCTACGATCAAACAGTTTTTCATTTTTTTATCCCTTATTGTTAACTTTTTGTTTCGTTTTGAGGAGGGCGTCTGGTTTTAGAATGATAAGAAGCTTATCTTTTATTTGATAAACGCCGTCAGAATAATGTTGCCATGTTTCCGACATCGAGGACGGATTTGAAGAAATAGATGATTGAGAAAGAACCATAACTTCATCGACTTTATCAACAATAAGGCTATATAAATCATTTTTGTTTGAAACAACAATATTCATAAACTTTTCATTTTCTGTTCGATCAGGGAGTTCTAAAAGAGTGCGAATATTGAGTGCTGTTACAATTCGTCCTCTAAGGTTTAATGTGCCTGCTATTTCTTTAGGGGCCAATGGAATTTTTGTAAGGGGTAACATGCTGACAATTTCTTCGATTAAAAGAGCAGGAATACCAAAAAGCTGATCTTGAACAGCAAAGGTAACATATTGTATGTGATCGTTACGTTGAAGATTATTTGATTCTGTTGGTTGTAGGTTATTTTCTAATGATGTTATTGAATTCATCTTCTGTCCTTCAAACTAACTTTAAGATAATTGGGTTAAAGTTTCGATAAGTGCATCACGGTCAAGTTTGGAAATATAATTTTGGATACCAAGTGATTTGCTACGTTCTAGATTCTCGTCATTTGTGTATGCAGATAAAGCGATAATTGGTGTATTGTGCCATTTTTCAGAATGTCGAATAATATCTGCGAATTCAAAGCCTGATATCCCGGGCATTTCGATATCAGTAATAATAATATCAAAATTATCACCTTTTTCGTGAAAATCTAAAGCATCTTCTGCCGATTTTGTTGTTGTAACGTTATATCCTGCGCCAACCAAAAAGGGCGTTAATTGATTTCTAAAAAACTGACTGTCATCAACAAGAAGTATGTTTTTTGTTTTAGGGTGATTTGTATTTTGAATTGTATTTTTTGAAGAAAAGCCATTGTTGAATATTTTCGTTAAATAAAATCCAATGTCAATGACATCTGTTGCTTTGCCATTGATGATTGCACTTCCAATAATGCCATCTTCAGTTTTTTTAATTTCAATAGACATTTTGTCTTTTATTATATCGATGATGTCATCAACAATTAAACCTATTTGACGGTCATTGTCTGAAAAAACAAGAATGGGCTGTGTACCCTCTTTTTTTAATTGTGTTTGATTGTTAACTTTAATAAGGGGCATGAGCTTGCCACGATACTGAATAAGAGGTTTTTCATTCGCGCTATGCTCAATGGTGGTAACGTCGATTTCTTCTAGTCGCGAGACAAGAGAAAGGGGAATAGCTTTAAGATCGTTGGAACCTGCCTTAAATACAATAAAATCAATATGTTGTTGGTCTTGAGATATTTTTGGATCATTATTATCCAGATTTGGATCTTTTCGTGTCGCAGTGACGCCTGATGCAATTGCTAAACCATTAGGATCAAGAATTAAGATAACACTACCATCACCTAAAATCGTATTGCCTGAAAATATAGTTAAATTTTGCAAAAGAGGTGATACAGGTTTCACAACTATTTCTTCGGTATCATAAATTTTGTCAACAATAATACCAAAAATATGTGCACCTACTTGCGTTACAATAATGAAGCCTTCATTTGATGTTTCTTTAGGTTCATTTTCTAATTTAAGAAGTTGTTTAAGTGAAATCAATGGAAGTAGATTGTTACGTAATCTTAAAATGGGTGCATCATTGATCGTTTCAATTTGATAGTTACTTTGTTTTGACGCTTTGACAAGCTCTAAGACGTTAAGTTGGGGAATGGCGAATCTTTCATTTCCTGAAGCAATAATTAAAGCTGAGACAATAGCAAGAGTTAAAGGAATTTTAATAATAAAAATCGATCCTTTGTCTAGATTAGAGCTAAATTCAATGGTGCCACCAATTTTTTCAATATTTGTACGGACAACATCCATGCCAACGCCTCTACCCGAAACAGAGGTTACTTTTGCGGCAGTCGAAAAACCTGGTTTGAAAATAAATTGATGGAGCTGTTGTTCGCTCATATGTTGAAGTTCAGAAGATGTTGCAAGATTTTTCTCGATAATTTTGTTTTTTATTTTTTCACTATCAATACCTTTGCCGTCATCTTGAATTTTAATAATGATATGACCACCTTCGTGAAAAGCTTCAAGGATAATATTTCCTGTATCTTTTTTGCCTTTATGGCGTCTTTCTTGAATGGTTTCAATGCCATGATCTGCTGCATTTCGTATCATATGGGTGAGGGGGTCTTTGATGAGTTCTAGAACCTGACGATCTAACTCAGTTTCAGATCCAATCAATTGTAAATCAATGGATTTTCCAAGCTCAAGAGAAAGGTCTCTCACCATGCGTGGTAATTTGGCCCAGGCATTGGAGATGGGCTGCATACGTGTTTTCATAACACCTTCTTGGAGTTCAGAGGTGATATGTGACAAATGTTGCAAGGGCGCTGAAAATTCAGATGTGCTTTGGCGTCTTGAAATTTGGAGTAATTGATTGCGTGTGAGGACGAGTTCGCTGACAAGATTCATTAATTTTTCAAGCAAGTCAATATTTACACGTATGCTTTGGCCAGCAATAACTGAATCTTTTGGGAATATTTTTTCAATAAGTTGTGCGGCGTTAGATTCATCGTTTTTTTCTATTTGTTCAGTAAGATGCTGAGGCTCAGTATTTGTTTGATTTGTGGCGATAATAGATTGTGTTTTTTTTGAAAATAAATCATCAATAGATGCATTTATTTCTTCTTGTGTTAATTTTGTGTGTTGTATTTGTTTTGAATCTTCAGAGATTTCATTAAGCTTTTCAACAAGTTGACCATCATTGCCATCAGGCTCTTTTTCTGTTTCTTCAAGGATTGAAATGATATCTTTGATCTTGTCGAGTGCTTGTAAAATAACGGTAACAATGTCAGGTGTTGCTGTTAATTCTTTGTCACGTAATTTGCCCAGAACATTTTCTGCAGCATGTGCTACTTTTTCTAAGCGATCCAGACTTAGAAAGCCACAAGTGCCTTTAATGGTATGAACAATCCTAAAAATTTGAGCAAGAAGATCATGATTATTAGGGTTTTTTTCAAGTTTGACGAGCTCTCCATCTAAAAGTGCAAGATTTTCATTGGTTTCAGCGAGAAATTCGCCCAAAAGCTCATCCATATGAAACATCCCCAGATTTATATTGTTATTCCATTAGTATGAATCACATTTTGAAATTAACAAAATACATTTTTAAGTTGTACAAATAAAAAAAGTACTAAGGATTGGATGAGAAAATTATTTCAAGAAAAATGATGCTTTTTCAAAGACTTTGTGGAACATTTCTTCAGTGAGTCTTTTAGTGCTTGTGTTGTATTTAGAGCAATGATAACTAGAAATAAGGACAATATCGTTTAGCATTGTCGTTTTAAGGTGATGAATTGATTCGTGGCCGAAAGGATAAAGTGATTTTTTAAAACCCAATGCATCAAGAAGGCTATCATGCGCTATTTTGCCAAGTGTCACGATAACTTTAAGTTTTTTTTGAGCTGAAAGGGTGTTTTTCAAAAATTGTTGGCAGGTTTTAATTTCAACAGGTGTTGGTTTGTTTTCTGGTGGTACGCATCTAACGGCGTTGGTAATTTTACAATTAACAAGTTTTAAGCCATCATCAATGCGTTCGTCAAAAACGCCTTGCGCAAATCCATATTTGATTAAAGTTTGGTAAAGTAAAATACCAGCAAAATCACCCGTAAAAGGACGCCCCGTACGGTTTGCACCTTTAAGACCGGGTGCAAGTCCTATAATCAGCAATTGTGGGTCATCTGCACCAAAAGAAGGAACTGGTGCGTTGAACCAATCTTCGTGATTTGTCTGATTGATTTGCCTGAAGTTAAAGAGTCTTGGGCACAAATTACATGATTTAGACGGTTCTTGATGATGATCAAGACCGTCTTCTTCATTTGCGCATGTTATTGGGTGCATTTAGATGTCTGTTTTATGTCCACGTGACATTGCTTGAACATTATCCTCATTATTTCTGACAACGTCAGGATAAGGATTGTAGCCTTCTATAACAGGCTGAGGAACTTGTTCAACGTAAGGGAAACTTTTGGGGTCTAAGTGATAATCTTCGGCGTCAGATGGTGAACGTGCAATGGAAGGTGCTAAATCCATAAGTTCCATAAAATGATCCGCTTGTCTGCGTAATTCATCTGCAACCATTGGTGGTTGTGAACGAACAGTGCTGACAACAGTGACGCGTACGCCTTTACGTTGTGCCGCTTCTACAAGACATCTGAAATCACCATCGCCACTAAAGACAACGATATGATCGACATGTTCTGACATTTCCATAACGTCAATGGCAAGTTCAATATCCATATTGCCTTTAACTTTACGGCGACCATAAGAATCAGTGTATTCTTTTGTTGGTTTTGTGACCATTGTGTAGCCGTTATAATCAAGCCAATCAACAAGAGGTCTAATAGGTGAATATTCTTGATCTTCAATTAAAGCTGTATAGTAGAACGCCCGAATGAGCCTGCCACGTTGCGCAAAAAGATTGAGTAATCGTTTATAGTCAATATCGAAAGAGAGTGCGCGTGCTGCCGCGTAGAGATTTGCGCCGTCAATAAAAAGGGCAAGGCGTTCCTGTGGGTAAAACATCATTATTTCCTAAACAGTTTTTAAATGCATGCACAATTTTTTGTTTTAGTACATTGCTACGAACTTAACGCTTCATCACGCAAGGTTCAAGGGGTCTTGTGAAAAAATATTTTTATATACTAACGCTACACAATAGATAAATTCGATCCTGATCCTGTTATTAAATTTAATTTGCCTATAATATGTGCTGTTAATACAACATTAGGGTGTTTTTTGTTATAACAAACAGGCCGTAACTTTTCTTATTGATTTGCGTATTTTCATAAAAAGATATCACAAAATTTTTTTGTTGTATCTATGATTCTTAGGGGTGAATAAAAAATTATGGTTTTTGTATCAGGACGTATCATGAAAATAAAAAAATATAAACCTAGGGATGTTTATTAATAGTTTTTATAAAAAACAATTCTGGTTGACTTTTATGTATTCTTTTTATAATATTTTATTTTTTTGATACAAATGTTAGGATTTTAAATGAAAAAACTATTACTTTTAATTTCATTATATTTATTATTATTTCAATCTGTTGATGCAACTATTGTTTTTCGAAAAGATTATAGCAATAATACTGTGTTATTTAACAATGGTCTAATGTTATGTCTTCCTGATTATTTGCAAATTAGAATAATTTGTGATCCTGAAGGGGTTGAAATTTCAAAAATTGATAATTCACCATTCTGGATTGACTCGAATTTTTCTCAAAATTGCTATACAATAACAGATTGTTTTAATTCGTCTTTTTCATTGCCGTTTGATGTGGAAATAGAGCAAGTTGAAAATTCTCTAATTATTTCAACGTCTAATATAGATTTAAGAGATGAAGATACAAGCAATGATAAAATTGATGTATGCATAAAATTACTTAAAGCTCATAAATTTTATTTGAATGTTTTTGATGGTTTGGATTTAGTAGATGGTTTCTTAGCAAATACATATTGCAAAAATAATAACCCTTATTTGCAACATGCTACTGAAATAGCCATTGGTCAAATGTATTTTTTTGATCAAGAGCCATTGGCCAATGATCCTAACAGATTTGAAAAAGCATTTAATTTATTGAAAGTAGCGTCTCAAAAAGTATATACGCATTTTGAATTGCCTAAAGCACAAATTTGTTTGGGTATAATGTATCTTTTAGGTCAGGGTCCTGCTGACAAAGATCCTTGTAGATTACAAAACGCATTTGATCTTTTTTCTAAAGCATCAAAAATGGGTGATCTATTAATACAATATGTGGCAATGGAGCTTATAAAAATAACGCAAGACAAAATAAGTGAGCAAAATACAAAAAAACGTATGATGATCGGCAATCTTTTAAATTGATTTTTTGATGTTATAGAACGTGTCCTAAAATCCAATTTTTTTTGGCACGTTTTATAGTAAGAAGTCAAATCTATCAGGCCGCTTGCATCATACTGATTTTACGATAAGAAATGGCTTCTGCAATATGCGTCAATCGAATATGATCTTCGTTTTCAAGATCGGCAATGGTGCGTGCCACACGTAATAAACGATGATACCCACGTGCCGAAAAATTAAATTTATCTGCGGCGCGTTCTAGCATTTTACGACCTTCTGGATCAGGTTGTGCAATTTCGCGTAATAGACCATCATCGATTGCTGCATTGGTTCGAATTTTTAAATGTGGGGCGAGTTCCAAGTAACGCTGTTTTTGTTTTTCACGGGCTAATCTTACACGCTCTCTGATTTCTGCAGATCCTTCTTTGGCTGGTGGCAAATGAAGATCATCGATTTTAACAGCGGGTAAATCTAAATGAAGATCAATACGATCTAAAATAGGGCCTGAAATTTTAGCTTGATAATCTTGGCCACATTTAGGTGCACGACCACAAGCTAACCCCGGATTGGATAAATAACCGCATTTGCATGGATTCATGGCAGCTATCAACTGAACACGTGCAGGATAGGTGATATGTGCGTTCACACGTGCAACAGAAATAGAGCCTGTTTCAATGGGTTGCCGTAACGCTTCAAGGGTTGCCCGCGAAAATTCGGGTAATTCATCTAAAAACAAAACGCCATGATGCGATAAGGAAATCTCACCTGGCTTTGCATTGGGTCCACCGCCCACCATGGCAGCGAGTGATGCTGAATGATGTGGTGCACGATAAGGGCGCGCTCGTTGAATATGACCTTCCGAAATAAGACCCGCCACACTTTGAATCATACTAATTTCAAGCGCTTCTTCAGGTTCAAGATCAGGCAAAATGGTGGGCATGCGCGCGGCTAGCATCGATTTACCAGCACCAGGTGGCCCTAACATTAAAATATTATGTGCGCCCGCTGCCGCAATTTCGAAAGCGCGTTTGGCCATTTCTTGGCCTTTGACATCGCGCATATCAAGATTAAATTGTTGTTGCGGAATATTGGCACGTTGTGGAATAGGTAAAATTTGTGTGCCCTTAAAATGATTAATAAGTGCTAAAAGATGCTTAGGCGCAAGGATACGAATGTCGCCTGCCCAAGCGGCTTCTTGGCCACAGGCTTCAGGGCAAATAAGTCCTTTATCCTGTGCAAAAGCTGCAATGGCTGTTGGCAAAACACCATTAACGGGTAATAAGGATCCATCAAGAGCAAGTTCGCCCAACACGATATATTCTTGTAATTCTTGACTCGATAATACATTCATTGAAACCAATAAACCGAGCGCAATGGGTAAATCAAAATGACTGCCTTCTTTAAGGACATCGGCAGGGGATAAATTAACAGTAATGCGTTTGGCAGGTAAGGAAAGACCGAGACCATTAAGGGCGGCACGCACGCGTTCACGCGATTCACCAACGGCTTTATCAGGTAAGCCAACAATCGTAAAAGCAGGTAATCCAGGGGTAAACGTCACTTGAACATCAATATTTAAAGCATCAATACCCTGAAAAGCGATTGTGTGAATGCGTGCGACCATTTTTCCCTACCTTTTTATTTTTTCTAACTACAGAAGTGTTTTGATATTAACAATTAATGCGCGGAAACTGTAAAATTAATCCAAGATATTGAGATAGTCACAGTTTTTCTAAAGCTTTATTCCAAATAATTTCATGGGTTTTTTGATTGTTTAATCGATTCAACAACGCATAACCTGTTGGTGACGTAATATTGATTTCCGTTAAATAATCGCCAATCACATCGATGCCTGCTAAAAACAAGCCTTTTTCTTTTAAGAAGGGTCCCAACACTTTGGCTAATTCTTGTTCTTTATCTGTTAAATCACATAATTCTGCAGTACCACCAAGCACAATATTTGATCTAATATACCCTGTTTGCGGAATACGTTTAAAAGCACCAACGACGTCTCCATCTACAAATAGAATGCGTTTATCACCAAGTGATACTTCAGGGATAAATTTTTGCATAATAAAAGGCGTATTTTCAAGCGCTTCAAATAAATCAATCGCACCACCCAAATTCTCTTTATGTTGCAAACGAATAACGGCGTGACCTTTGGCGCCATAAAGAGGTTTCAAAACAACATCTTGATGTGTTTCAAAAAAATTATAAAAATCTTCGATGTTTCTTGAAATGAGTGTCGGTGCCATGAATTCTTGAAATTGAAAAGGCAGTAATTTTTCAGGATAATCCCTAAGCGATTTTGGATTATTAAGAATCAGTGTTGTAGACGCAATTGTATCCAACAAATAAGTCGCTGTTATATAAGCTAAATCAAAGGGAGGATCTTGGCGCACCCAAACAATATTTGCTTGCTTTAAATCAAATGAAACAGAATCTTGCTTTTCAAAATAATGATTGGGATTATCATAAAGCTTTATAAAATGGCCATAGGCTTTTAGGCCGTCTAACGACAATGAAAGATTCTGAGGTTGATAACAAAAAAGTTGAAAACCTCGTTTTTGTGCTTCAAGCCCAATCATAAAACTAGTATCGGTTGCAATGTTAATTGATTCAATCGGATCCATTTGTAATGCAATAATCATTTATTAGCTCCCCAAGCATTTTGAATATGTTTAGGCCAAGATGAAGGCGCAATGCCTATAAAATCAAAACGCATATCATAATTTGTATAAGCTTTAAATTCTTTCATGAACCATAAAGCAGTTTTGAGGATGCGTTTTTGTTGTGCCTGTCGTAAAGCTTCTAAAGCCTCGTTTAAAGATGGACGTGTTTTAACTTCAACAAAAATAAGCGTTTTTCCTTTGCGCATCACAAGATCGATCTCACCCACAGGTGTTTTGTAATTTTGCGCTAAACATCTATAACCTTTTAGTCTCAAAAAAAAGAGTGCTAAAAATTCACCCCTTTTGCCATCTTGATTGGCTTTAGTCTTCTTCAGATAGTTTTTGCTTTTGGGTAAGTAAAAGGGCACGGGCATAAACCTCTTTTTTAGGAAATTTATAAAGTGTTGAAATAATTTCAGCGACTTCTTTTATTTTATGATCCTTAAGCAAGGCTAAAATTTCGTCATCACAATCATCAATCAATTTTGTTTCTTGCTGGAAACCTTCAATTAATAAAACACACTCGCCTCTGGGTGGTGTTACAGCATAACGCTCCAAGAGTATTGATGCTTTTTCAACAATGATTTCTTCAAATTTTTTAGTGAGTTCGCGCGCAACAACCATCAGCCTGTCGCCGATTTGGTCATGAATGATCTGAATAGTCTCTTTAATGCGATGAGGCGCTTCGAAAAAAATCAGCGTTGCTTCTAAATGAGCGAGTGACAACAGCAATTTCTTTTGTTTTTCTTGTTTATCTGGAAAAAATCCACCAAAATAAAATTGGTTCGGCGGTAAAGTTGATAAAGCAAGTGCTGTCAAAGGCGCTGAAGCACCTGGAATGATAGTCACATAAAGATTTTTGGCTTTTGTTTCTTTCACCAATTTATAACCTGGGTCAGAAACAAGCGGCATGCCTGCATCAGATACAAGCGCTATTTTTTTACCTTCTTCAATCTGGGCAATGATATGTGCGCGCGTTCTATCAGCGTTATGATCATGATAAGTCGAAAGTGTTTTCTTTATATCGTAAAAGGATAAAAGTGTTTGTGTAACGCGTGTATCTTCACAGTAAATGTAATCCATTTGCTTTAATATTTCGATTGCACGAAAGCTTATATCGCCTAAATTACCAATGGGGGTCGCAATTAAATAAAGTCCCGATTTTACAACATTTTTTTTTAAATCGTCATCATGCATTTACTTCAGCCAAACTTCCCTATAAAATGAAATTCTCATATTCGTATTGAAGGGTGCATGTAATGCTTGGTTTTGTCAAATTGAAAAACGCGCGGATTTTTTTTCAATTCATGTTTATCGCTTTGTTTTTAACGGGTTGTGACACAATGCATAAACCTCAATCGTCATCGATTCCTATTTTACCTGATCCCACACTTCAAAAACACTCTTTGCCTCAAAAAAGACAAGGTGAACAAACACTTGTTGCACTTCTTTTACCTTTTTCTGGATCTGGTCAAGAAGTGGGTAAATCCATTATGGATGCAGCTAAATTAGCGCTTTTTGATCTTAAAGCACAAAATATAATATTAAGACCTTATGATACTGGCGCTGATGCTAATCAAGTCATAACACAAGCTGAAAATGCGATTCGTGATGGTGTTGAGGTCTTTTTAGGGCCTGTCTTTTCTCAAAGTACACGCGCTATAACAGCTTTAGCACAACAAGCGAATGTCCCTGTCTTAAGTCTTTCGAATACACCTGAAATTGCAAATAGAGGCATCTATCCTTTGGGCTTTAACCCTGGTGAACAAACAAAATTCTTAACGGAATATTTAGTTGAAAAAGGATACAAAAAAATTGCCATTTTATCCCCTAATACGCGTTATGCGCAATTAGCGGTTGAAAGCTTAAAACAAGGTGCACATCATGCAACCATTACACGTGAAGTATATTATGATCGCTCGACGACACGATTTGGAGAACATGTGCAGTCTCTTTTAGGGATTGCGCCTGGCCATGTGCCTAATCCAAAAGATTTTATGGATGCTATTTTTATTCCTGAACGTGCTGATAAATTGGCTCAAATTGTCGAAGTGCTTGCGCATCAAGGTGTTGATTTTAAAAATATTAAAGTCTTTGGGCCTGATATCCTTAAAGAAGCGAGTGCAAGTAAAGAAATATTGCTTAAAGGAGCACTTTTTGCAGCGCCTGATTCAGTTGAACGTGAAAAATTCAGAAAGCGTTTTATGGATACATATCATTACGAGCCCAGTGAAATTGCGACCATTGCTTATGATATGATCGCCCTTATTACATCCTTTACCAAAGAAGGCCTTAAAGTATCAAACGAAGCATTAACTCAAAAAGAAGGTTTCAATGGTATTGATGGTCCATTTAGATTAAATGTTCATGGTGAGGTAGAACGTCGTTATGCTATTTTTGAAGTAGATCAAGGGTCTGCACGTATTATTGTGCCGCCATCACGCCATTTTTAAAGGACGTTATCTAATAACATTCGTCACCATTGTTGACATTTTTTTATTTTCTTATATTATACTATACTATAGTAAAATTACTCTTATAAAGTCTATTATTGAAAGGACTTCAAATGAAACATATCATATTGTTAACATTACTCTTTATGCCAAAGCTCTTATTTGGTATAGAAATATGCGAAAATAAAACTGCCATAGATTTAGAAGATATTCAAGAAATTCAAAAAAATGGAAATATATTAAAATATTCTTATACCTATAAGGATAAAGTCTCATATTATACATTAAGTATTTCTGATTTAACGAAACAACATTTAAAGCATGCAAATCCTCTGAATCATAATTATATTGGCGAACAAGATGAAAATGGACATTATGTTTTTTCTATAGATTGCACCTCTAAGGCAATCATTCCACATAAGAAACACAAATCTATTCGTAATAACAATAAAACTATTTGTACAGAAAAAACATCATTTAAATTAATACCGATATCAAATCAATATGCACAAATATTAGAAAAAATTAACGCATTTAAAAAATTACCTATAGACATGATAAAGTTAGTTCGACAAGAATTCATGAAAAACCATGTAGATATTGGTTCTAAATTTACACTTGATTATTTTGTTGCGTTGCATTTATTAGCAAAAAATGATCCCACCGCAAAATCAGCTCTTCAAGAGAATAATTTTTTTGCAGACAATAATCCTGATTACGTTTTTGGGTTAGGTAAAGAAAATCAGAAAATTAGATTTCTTTTGAAGCAATATTCATACAAAAATTAATTAAGTTTAATTTGCAATTATTTCATTATAGTCGATCAATCTACCGGACAATTTTTATTTTTATGATAGAAATTTGCGCCATACACCTTTGTTTTCCTGGACACGTTGAAGCGAAGCTTCATACGTAGATCCAGGATCCAGAAAGAAATACATGCTCGAAGAGCATGGCAAAATATTTAATAACGTCATGATCTGCGATCATGATTGTTAATTGGACCCTGAATCCGTGCTCGAAGCTTTGCTTCTCGCCTGTTCAGGGAAACGACTGGGTATTTGGTAGGTTCGAGTCCTAATTAAATTTTTGTCCAGTAGATTGATAGTCGATAGACTTGAGAAGAAGACAAGGAACAACGAACGAAGTGTATCCTTATATACATGAGTGAGGCGTGACGCTGTATCCTTCCAATGTCCATCGACTATAGTATATTAATGCAAACATATTCTTTCAAAGGGAGCATCAAGTGAAAATGCAGGAATGGCAACTTGAAAAGATTCGCCTTTTTCATTTTCCATCTCGTAATCACCGACCATGAAACCAGAAGGCGTGTTTAATGGTGTGCCGCTCGCATATTCATAGATTGATCCAGGGTTTAATACAGGCTGTTCGCCTACGACACCAGGACCTTTTATTTCTTGTGTGCGACCTTTTGCATCTGTTATGCGCCAATAACGATTGATAAGCTGAACTGGGTCTTCACTTAAATTTTCGATACGGACATAGTAAGCCCAAACATAATAATGCTCATCTGGTGAGGATTGTTCTTCCAAGTACACAGGACGAACACTTACTTTGATTGAGTTCGTAATCTTGCTAAAATTCATGACGTATCCCTAATATTTTTAATCTTATCGTCTTGAACAAATTCAGTATAGCAACTAACGGTTGAATTGCGCAATAAAATTTTAAACATTAAACCTAAAATGAAACACATCACCATCTTTTGCGATATAATCGCGTCCTTCAAGACGCATTTTACCTTGCTCTTTTGCGCCTGTTTCACCTTTTGTATCAATGTAATCTTGATAGGCGATTGTTTCAGCGCTGATAAAGCCACGTTCAAAATCAGTATGGATAACACCCGCAGCTTGTGGTGCTTTAGCACCTTTAGTAATGGTCCAAGCGCGCGCTTCTTTAGGCCCTATGGTGAAAAACGTCATTAAATTTAAAAGATTATGACCTTCGCGAATGACTTTATCAAGACCTGGCTCACCTAGGTTTAAACTTGCTAAGAATTCTTTTTTATCATCTTCGCCCAATTGAGAAATTTCAGATTCAATTGCTGCTGAAATCACAACAAAGGGTGCTTTTTCAGCTTTTGCTTTTTCCATAGCAATTATACTAAATTTATTACCTGTAGCAGCAGACCCTTCATCAACATTAAAAACATATAAAATAGGTTTCGCTGTAATAAGATTTAGTAATTTGAAATAAGGTTTTTCTTCGTCTGTCACCGACATTAAACGTGCAGGTTTACCATCACTTAATAATTTTAACGCTTTTTCAGATAATTCTAATAAAATTTTACTTTCTTTATCGCCTGTTTTTGCTTTTTTGGATAAAGATTGTACACGTCTTTCAAGGCTTTCAAGATCAGCAATCATCAATTCTGTTTCAATGATTTCAGCATCACGCAAAGGATCAATACCGCCTTCAACATGTGTAATATCATCATCTTCAAAACAGCGTAAAAGATGGATAATGGCATCGACTTCACGAATATGTGCAAGAAATTGGTTGCCAAGGCCTTCACCTTTACTTGCACCACGTACAAGTCCTGCGATATCCACAAATTCCATTTGGGTCGGAATTATTTTTTGAGAGGTAGCAATTTCAGCTAATTTAAGTAAACGGGGATCAGGGACTGCGACACGTCCAACATTGGGTTCAATCGTACAAAAAGGATAATTCGCCGCTTGTGCAGCAGCCGTTGCTGTTAATGCATTGAATAATGTTGATTTGCCTACATTTGGAAGACCGACTATACCGCAATTAAAACCCATTCTAAAATCCCTCGTGTGTTACTGCCCATCCTATGGGCAAATTCGTTGTCATGTTTACGCTTCCGGTACTCATGTACAAAGAGGTACACTCCGTTCCGGTTCTCAACCTTCCTAGACTTTGCCTCATAATATGGACAGTAACCTCAAGGTAGCAGAGAAATTATCTTTATATTCTAAGCAACATAATTACTTTTAATTCTATACCTATGTAAATGTCAATCTTATGTGGCAAAGTCTAGAAAAGCCGAGAACCGGCACGGAATGTACTTAAAGTACATGAGTACCGGAATGCGGAGGCTTGCCGACGAATTTGGCCATAGGATTGGCATTTTAAAGTGTGTTGTCGTGTATTTTAAACTGTCCTAACTCACCTGCAAAAATATCAGCTTTACCACGTATAAAAAAAGGCAATGCGCGCGCAATATGGTCAAAACAATCTTCTAATTTGTCTAATTCGTGTTTTTTAAAATCGGACAAGACGTAAGAAGATACTAAATTTTTATCACCTGGATGACCTATGCCAATGCGCAATCTATAATAATTGGGTGTAAGCCGACCATCAATACTGCGTAATCCATTATGTCCGCCATGTCCACCACCTAATTTAAATTTTAATTTTAATGGATCGAGCGCAAGTTCATCGTGAATCACAAGTGTGGATATACATGGAATCTTATAAAATTGACTAACGGCGCCTACAGAAAATCCTGAATTATTCATAAAAGTCATAGGTTTTAACAAAAAGACTTTAACATCTTCGATTTTACCTTCAGCAATCTCACCTTGAAAGTTTTTTTTCCAAGGACCAAAATTAAAATGGCGATGAATTTCATCCACCGCCATAAAGCCAACATTGTGTCTATTGTTCTTATATTGAGTACCCGGATTACCAAGTCCTGTAATAAGAAACATACTCAATTCTTTCAAACTGTGGAGGGTGTCAGATTTCGGGATTCGCAATGCTCATGTATGAAAAAATACACTCCGCTTGTTTCACCACTCATCTTCCTACCCACATTTCGAAATAATTTGAGTATATTCATTGTGGGCCCTTATTTCGTTTCAGCAGCAGCTGCTTCAACTTTTGGTGCAAGAATTGTTGCAATTGTATAGCCTTTATCAGCAGCAGCTAATTTAGCACCTTTAGGTAATTGAATGACATCAAGATGGAAAGCATGTCCAAATTCAACGCCAGTTAAATCAATATCTAATGAATGTGGTATTGCATCGGCACGGCATACAATTCGAATTTCGTGATGAACGACGTTTAGAACACCGCCTCTTTTAAGGCCAGGTGATAAGGTGTCATTGATGAATTTGATAGGCACAGAAACTGTTACCATTGTTTTGCTTGTAACGCGCAAAAAATCAACGTGAATCGCTTTATCTGATACGGGATGAAGCTGTAAAGCTTTTACGATTGTTTGTTGTGATTTGCCATTGACTTCAATGTTAAATAATCTTGTATAAAACCCAGCTTTATACATTTCTTTTGTAAATTCACGTGGGCATAAAGAAATCAAATCTGGTGTTTCTCCATTGCCATAAATAACAGCGGGTAAACGATTTTGGCGACGTTCTTCACGTGATGCGCCTTTACCGGCTTTTTCGCGAACAAAAACGGTTAAATTTGTGGATTCAGTCATGAAATATCCTCCTGAACATTTCGATTAATAAAGATAGTCTGTTTTCTGACCTCCAGGAGTGTCAGGAAAGTGGGTTATCTTATACTATTTTTCTGCATTAGTCAAAAAGAGATGAAACAGATTGTTCATGACTAATTCTGTAAATGGCTTCACCTAATAATTGAGCAATACTTAATTGTTCAATTTTAGGATATGATTTTTGTTTTTCTGTTAATTGAATTGAATTGGTGATGACAATTTTCTCAAGTGGTGAATTTTGAATGAGCTCACCAGCATTACCAGATAATACACCATGCGTTACATAGGCTGAAACCGATAAAGCACCTTTCTGAAGTAATGCATTGGCAGCATTACAAATGGTTCCGCCGCTATCAATAATATCGTCCACTAATATACAATGTTTATCTTGAATATCACCGATAATATTCATAACTTCTGAAATACCAGCACGTTCACGTCTTTTATCAATAATGGCAAGATCCGTATCAAGTCGTCCAGCATAGGTCCGTGCGCGTACAACACCGCCTACATCCGGGGAGACAATGACAAATTTTTTGTTTTGATACCGGGTGCGTATGTCGCGCACCATCACAGGTGTTGCAATGAGGTTATCTGTCGGCACATCAAAAAAGCCTTGGATTTGAGCAGAATGAAGATCCAATGTTAAGACACGATGCGCACCTGCAATTGTTAGCATATTTGCGACTAATTTAGCAGAAATTGGCGTTCTTGGGCCTGTCTTCCGATCTTGTCGCGCATAGCCATAATAAGGAAGCACTGCAGTGATACGTTTGGCGGATCCTCGTTTTAGAGCGTCAATTGCAATGAGTAATTCCATTAAATGATCATTAGCAGGGTAGGAAGTCGACTGAATCACAAAGACGTCTTCACCGCGTACATTTTCTTGTATTTCAAGAAAAATTTCTTTATCTGCAAAAGAACGAACTGAAGCCATCACTAATTGTATATTAAGATTTTTGCAAATTTCTTCAGCTAATGGTTTATTGCTGTTACAGGTAAGAATTTTCAATTATGGTAACTCCTCAATGTTTAGTTTTACTTCTAATGAATATTAATTGCAATTACACAGAAGTAGTAAAGTTTTAAATTTTACTCCCTCTACTTCCTACGTCCCTGCCTCTTGATCGCGGGATCCATAAAATTTTAGAAATGATCCGACAAATATGCATCATTTCGTTTTATATACCATGGACCCCAAGGGACTTGCCGCGGGGCGTAGGAGAGGGGTGGGTCGTTACTATTTTAGTTCATGACTTACTTTATAAGATGGCACGTTCACCAAATTATTCTGCTTCTTCTATTAGCTCATCACTCATAAAACTATTACGTCTAAATTGCGTAATAATAAGATCAACTTCAGTTGGTTCAACGCCATAAGTTTTAAGGACGGCACCGCCTAATTGAAGGCTAGCTTCAAGCGTTTCAGGGAAGGTCGATGTGACGCCAATTTTTTGCAATTCTCTGACATGCTGACCATCACGCGCACGTACAAATAAAGGCGTTTGCGGAAAGTCATATCTTATATTCATAACTGCGCGGGTAGCGAGTTTTTTATCACCAATGGTAATCACAATTGCGCGCGCACGCGACGCACCAACGGCACGTAATACTTCACCAAAACAGGAATCGCCGTAATAAACAGGCATTGCTTTGGAACGACCCACGGCAACCCGGGAGGCATCAATATCAACAGCAACAAAAGGAATCGATTGATCTGTTAATATTTTGGCAACTGTTTCGCCTACGCGGCCATAGCCTGCAATAATAACGTGATTTTCAAGATCCTCTGTTTCTTCCTCTAGCCATTCAAGTCGTGTATTTTGTTTTTTCTCAAGTTTTGCGCAAACAGGCCAGAATAATGTTACAAGTAAAGGCGTCATGGTCATTGAAAGTGTGACCGTAATATACATTAATTGACTTACTTCGTGGGGTATTACAGAAGCTGATACTTCGTTTAAAAGCACGAAAGCAAATTCACCGCCTTGTGATAATAAAATACCTAATCTTATGGAAGGTCCTAATTCAAATTTAAAGACAGTAGCTAGTCCAAAAAGAATAATTGCTTTTAGGCTCAAAAGACCAAAAACAAGCATAAGAATTTTATCAAATTCATTAATAGCAAGAACTATATCGAAACGCATGCCTATGCTCATGAAGAAAAGGCCGAGTAATATACCTTTAAAAGGCATAATGTCAGCTTCAACTTGATGGCGATATTCCGTTTCAGCGATCAACAAACCTGCTAAAAACGCGCCTAAGGGCATTGATAAACCGGCTTTATAGGTGGCCCAGGCTGTTCCTAGAATCACAAGAAGGGTGACGGCTACGAAAGCTTCAGGGCTTTTGCTAGAGGTTACAACACGATAAATAGGTCGTAACAGTAAGCGTCCTGCTAAAATAATGATGACAAGGGCAAATACAGCTTTAAGCAAAGCCAATCCTAGGGCAGAGCCTATATCTTGTGTTTCTGCACCCAAAAGCGGCACGATCGCCAATAAGGGGACAACAGCAAGATCTTGAAACAAAAGGACGGAAAAACTAGCACGCCCAAAGCGTGTTGACATCTCGCCGCGATCAGCCATAAGGCGTAATACAAAAGCTGTCGATGATAGGGCTAAAGCACCACCCAAAATAATGGAACCACTTATGGAGAGGCCTGCAAAATAGGCGATAACACCAATGCACAACGATGTAATAAGAAATTGTGCGGATCCTAGGCCAAAAACGTATAAACGAAGACTTTTCAGACGTTCAAAAGAAAGTTCTAGTCCAATTGTAAAAAGAAGAAAAACAATACCATATTCTGCAATAAGATGCGCGCCATCTGTTTCGGCAATAAATTTAAAGCCTGCGGGTCCTAAAAATGCGCCAGCGACTAAATAGCCTAAAATGGGGGAGATCTTAAGGCGGCGAAACAAAGGAACAATGATAACAGCTGCAAGCAAAAATATGAGCACATCTGCGAGCTCGAATTGAAATGATGAATGAGCGGCTGTTTCTGTTGACACGGATATCCAATAGTTTCCAGGGGTTTAAATCTATTTCTTATAACGCATTTAATGGTTTTTATCAAGATTAAAAATGCTAAAAATCAGGCTTTTTTATCATTTAGTTTCACTGAATCGGTTTGTTTTTTTATAGCAGGTATGTTGTACATTTTTTGTACACAATGTTTCTTTTAATCGTGTGTATGGATAAAAATTGCAGAATTTTTATAGGATATGGGTGTAGATCAGATAGATTTAAAAACCAATCAAAGTCTAAATTGAAAATTTATGTAGATAAATATAATTTCGTGTTTTATTCTGTGTTTTTACATAAATATATTGATGTTTTGTTTTAAATAGTATAGAACTTGTCTGTAGTTTAAATATATAAATATACTTTGATATAAAATTAAAAAAGGTTGCATCTCTGTAATTAATAATTTTTTTAAATAAAGCTTATTTTAGTAAAAATAATTACATTAATATTTTAACTAATTAGATAAATATTGCAAACAATTAAATAAAAGGAAATAGAAATGAAAATATATAAATCAATTTTATTGGCATCTTTGCTACTTATGGGTGATTGCTATCATTCATGCTATAGTGCCGGTGATTTACCAAATGAAATAGATGATATGGATATAGATGCTATAGACATAGATTATAATTTAACTAATTTTGTTAATTTATTTAGCAAAATACCTAGTGATCAAAAAAAATATGATATAAACAATACAGATGATCAATCTCAATTGTTCTTAGATCTAGTTTCTTATTCTGATGTAAAAGAATTAAATATATCGACATATAGTAAAGATTTTTTTTTCAGTAAAAAAAAATTTTCCAAATTTAAAAAAAATAAGTATTTACAATTTAGATGATATAGAATTATGTGATTTACCTGAAGATTTAGAGGAATTACTTATTCACAATTCAACGATTTCAATAAATTTAATAACAGATTGTAAAAAATTAAAAAAATTATCTATTATTGGAATACAAAACGATACTATATTTGCTGAAATTTTATATAATCTACCAAAATCCTTAGAGTCTTTTACACTACGTTCTTCTTCGTTAACTACTTTACCTGAGAATTTTACTGAAATGCTACCCAATCTAAGGTATTTAAATATTGCAAATAATCCTAGATTAAATTGTGTTTTAGACAATAAAATTGTTGGGCCTTATGTTCAAACAATTATTTTAAATGATTCATCTAATATAAAAATAATTGATATTAAAGAAAAACCCATTGATGCTGAATATATTACTGTATCTGCTGAGGGTACATGTCAAGATTTTGTGTATTTGCCATATGGTAAAGTAGAGATGGTTGTTATTAATGGGGAGCATATTCATAATGTGAATGATTTTGCAGAACGTTTTTTTGTTCACTCAGGGGCTTGGGGAATTGATAACCCTTCTGAATATTTACACGCATATTACCCTAATGTTGACCTTGAAGACGAGCAGTTGATAATATTTCAAGAAGAAAACGGTGAATATTCATTTGATCTTTATAATGGTACTGATGCTCCAGATGATTTTTGGACAGACGTTCAAAAGGCAGCTTTTGTTGATGTGCTTAATGCAGCTCGAAGACCAAATCAGATATTTGAAAATGAAAAACGTTTTAAGAAAATAAAAACTGCCAATGTGAATCGATAAGAAAATTTGCGTAAACACAAAAGTTGTTATAGAGAATAGTGGGTTTGTGGATAATTTTTAGAAAAGCATTTTAAAAGTTATTCATCAAATCCATATTAAAATGAAACTTCATGGGCAAGCCCCTTGATATTAACTTGCTGCAAGCAAATTTAGGCTTTTTTTACCGATCTTTAATTAAATTCAATCATAGTTTGCTGCTTTTTAAAGTCCTGAGCTCAAAAAAAGAGTTCAGGACTTTTTGATGCAATTGGTCAATATTGTTTTCCTTTGAAAATCACAAAATTTTTTATACACAAGCTTTTTTTTTAACATTTTTGCAAAAAAAGTGCTTGCCAAGTCATAGCATATCCCTCTTCTTGAGCATTACTATATATATAAAAAATCAATAAAAACAACATGTTAAGCAAATTCAATTGAAAAGCTGACAAAGAGATAAAAGTGGCATATTATCAAGCCTTAGAAATAGTTCATCCCCTTTTTACCCCCAGACTTATCCACAGGGTTGCTGCTTAAGTTTGAACTAGAACAATAAATGATATAAGGCACTTTGATTATGTCTGATAGAATTTCAGGCCTTGAAAATCTAAAACGGATTGTTAAAACACTACCGAGCCAACCTGGCGTCTATAGAATGGTGTCCAAAGAAGGGATTGTTCTTTATGTTGGAAAAGCAAAAAATATCGTCAAACGCGTGACTTCTTATACCCAGATTAATCGCTTAAACACACGTATTTTGCACATGGTTAATCAAGTATATCATGTCGAAATTATTACAACGCAGACGGAAAGCGAGGCTTTGCTTCTCGAAAACAATCTCATTAAATCTTACAAACCGCCTTATAATGTTCTATTACGCGATGATAAAAGTTTCCCTCATATCCTTTTGACAACTTCTCATCTTTTCCCGCAAATCCTTAAGCATCGTGGGAATAAAACAGTTAAGGGGAGTTATTTTGGTCCTTACGCCTCTAGTCACGCTGTTTATGAAACGCTTACCATTCTTCAAAAAGTATTTTTATTACGCAGCTGTAATGATGCTGTGTTTGAAAATAGAACAAGACCTTGTCTTTTGTATCAAATCAAAAGATGTTCAGCGCCTTGTGTAAAATATATTCAGAAAAATGATTATGACGTGCTTGTTAACCAGGCGATTGCTTTTCTTAAAGGGGAATCGAGTATTATACAATCGCAGCTCGCCCAAAAAATGCATGAAGCGAGCGATAAATTAGATTATGAACAGGCTAAAATTTATAGGGATCGCATTCGCGCTTTGACAAGCATCCAATCAACGCTTTTTATCCATGGTGAGGGCATTAGCGAAGAAGCTGACGTGGTAGCAGTCGCAACAAGCCCTAAGGTCAGCTGTGTACAGCTTTTTTTCTATCGTAATGGTCAAAATTTAGGGAATGTCCCTTATTTTTTTACACATGATGAAGAATGGTCAGCTTCTGAAATTATATCTACCTTCTTGGGTCAATTTTACGATGATAGAATGCCACCTAAAGAAATAATTTTAAGTCATAAGCCAGAGGATCAAGAAATTATTCAGGATGCGTTGTCTCAAAAAGCAGGACGAAAAATTGTATTTTTAATCCCTAAAACGGGTAAGAAAAAAAATATCCTTGATCACGCATTTAAAAATGCAGAAGAAGCTTTGGCGCGCAAAAGACAGAACAGTAATAACCAAGACGATCTATTTGCTGGTTTAAAAGAGAAATTTGGGTTAGATTTTATACCACAACGTATTGAAGTTTATGACAACAGCCATATTTCAGGTGCTCAAGCTGTGGGTTGTATGATATGTGCTGATAAAACAGGATTTTTAAAAAATTCTTATCGTAAATTCAATGTTGGTTTTAAGCATGCCTTAGCACCAGGCGATGATTACGGTATGATGCGTGAAGTCTTTCAACGACGATTTCAGCGGCTTTTAAAAGAAGATCCTGATCGTGAAAAAGATCTTTGGCCAGATCTTATATTAATTGATGGTGGTAAAGGACAATTATCCGCTGTTCAAGAAACCTTAATTGATTTAGGCATAAATGATATACAATTAATTGCGATTGCAAAAGGTCCAGAACGCAATAAAGGATGTGAAGATTTTTATATGCCGAACCGAGACACTTTCAAGCTTGAGCCAAACGATCCAGTATTGTATTTTGTTCAAAGATTAAGGGACGAGGCGCATCGTTTTGCTATTGGAAGTCATCGACAAAAACGTGAAAATGTACTTACACGTTCGCAATTAGATGATATAGAAGGTATTGGACCTAAGCGCAAAAAAGCACTTTTACTCCATTTTGGATCGGTTAAGGATATTGCAAAAGCAAGTGTAACGGATCTTAAAAAAGTAGAAGGCATTAACAATGATATGGCTGAAAAAATTCACGCATTTTTTCAAAAAGGGTAATGATGCAAGAAAATAAAAAAATAAATTATTCAAAAAATAAAGTATTAAGCATACCTAATATATTAACTTTCTTACGTATTATTATTATTCCGACAATTGTCGTTTGCTTTTATATTGATTCTATGGCAGCCAGATGGGCGATGTTCATCCTCTATACAATTGCTGGTATTTCAGATTTTTTAGATGGATATTTAGCACGTAAATTAGGGCAATTTTCAGATCTTGGTAAATTGTTGGATCCAATTGCTGATAAAGTGCTTGTTGCAACAACTTTAATACTTATGGTTGCCGTGGATAAATTAAAAGGGTTTACTTTAATTCCCACACTCATCATTTTATCACGTGAATTTTTGGTATCAGGATTACGCGAATTTTTGGCCAATTTTAATGTCGGTATGCCCGTGACTGAGCTTGCAAAATGGAAAACATTTTGTCAAATGTTTGCGATTGGTACCTTACTTTTTAGTTACGGCACACCGTCTTGTCCATTTTTACCTAAATTAGGGGCGGTTTTATTATGGATTGCAGCGATTTTGACACTTATCACAGGGTATATATATTTAAAACAAACGCTTATTCATGTGTTGCGCGACCGTAAGATTAAACAGAGAAAGTGATTTTTTAAGCGGCTGAAATAAAAAAACCCACCTGCCGAAACAGATGGGTATAATAAAACATAATTAGATAAATGTTTTATTTAAGCATAAGATCTAAGACCTTTAAGAACAGTAAGACGAAGACAATTTTCATCAAATCGAGCTTTAAAGCTTGCTTTATCAAGACTCTTAGTTAAAAGTTTTTGTTGTGCTTCAATTTTTGTTATTTCAGCATTGATGTTATCAATACTTTTTGAAATGTTTTTGTATTCAACTTCTCTAAAATGCAATAATTTTTCATTCATTTCAATTAATTTATCATTTTTTACTTCTACTTCGTCCCCATGTATTGCAGCAGTTCTTTTTTTCATTCTAGCAGCAGCGTCTGCAATAGAACCAATCACATTACCACGTGCAGCGTCTTCGACTTTCTTTTTTTCAGTAGCAAGATTTGCATCGTAATCTAAGCGTTCTAGATCATCCATTGCTTCTAACACATCAGCACTTAAAATTTTAAATCCTGATGACATAATAGGAAGTACTGGCGGAGGTGGCGGTGGTGGCGCAAAAGAAGAAACTGCAGGTTCAGAAGAAGGTGCAATGATAATTTCTTCAGCTTTAACTTCATGTGCTATAGATACTACTGGTTTAGGTGCACTTGGAGCAACACTCAGTTGAACTACAATTGGATCAGCTTTAGGTATTGCAAGCGATGAAATTGGTAATGCGCTAGAAGAAAAAGAATTATCTACAATATGCGCATTTGAATTTTGAACGCTCTTGCTTTTTTTATTGCCTGGATTTAATTGATCTACAAAACCATCAATCGCATGATTTTTGGTGAGATAATCGTCCATGATTGCCCAACGTGTTGATGTAACATCATTTGCATTGAGCGAACGGATATGATCATCAAAATTATCAATGACATTAAGTGGAAGATCATTAAGGGCAATTGTTTTACCATAATGTTCTTCGTTTAGTTCTGTAAGGTGATCATTTAGATGGCGATAATTCGTAAATTCTTTGGTTTGATCTGCTTGGTGTAAATTCATACCATAAGAGGAAAAACTATAACCACCAAGGTTATTATTACTTGCTATGATTTGAGCATAATAGCCACCAAAACAATGACCAACAACTTTTATTGCATATTCATTATTAGCAACATGTTGAAGTAAGTCTAAGTAAAGACTAAAAGCTGTTTTAACAAGATTACCTAAATAAACTTCAGGCAGTTTTTTAATGCTATTTGATTCAACTTCTTCAATTTGGTCTATTTGTTCCATTTCTACAGATTTTTTTGAAGAAGAGAATAAGCTACCAATACCACTTGCAGCGTAACTTAATCCTCTGCCTAATCCATAACTTGCATTTGTTACGCCACTCACTAAATTAGCTATAACTTTTTGGACAACACCACCTGCAAGTTCAGGATATCCTGCTTGTTTAACTTGATCATTATAGATGCGACCTTGTTGACGTGCAAAAGCTATAACATCATCATAAGAATATACTTTATTAATAACGTCAGCTAATGCCCATTTGCCGATGGCTTTTGTTGTGTTAAAAACAACAACATATTCTTTTTCTTCATGATTAACCCATAATTGGGCAAGAATTTGATCAACAGCATCGCCATTTGGGCGTGCTATTTCTTGAGAAACCAATTGAAAACCTTCAACATAGTCGGCATCTCTTTTTTCTGCAGCTTGCGCTAATGAAGCGGCTTCGTAGGGAGTCAATGCTTCAGATTTAAAAGCATTAAAGGATAAAAACCCCAATAAGGAGTACATAAATAGTCTTTTCATAACGAACCTCGTAATAAATAAAAAATTAACAATATAATTACTCTATCTTAAAGTTTAGAGCATGTCAATAATGTTGACAAATTATTTTTTTGTAATTATGGCATTGCATGTTGAATGGTATTTTCTATGATTTTTTGATATTGTCAGGTGATTATTCTATAATAATGAAATGACAAGATAGGTTTATGTAAATATGCTTTTTCCCTATAAAATGATTGACTTAACGCATGATATTACATCTGACATCCCAAGCTGGGATGGAGATTGTGGATTTCAACACAAGATAAGATCAAATTATGAAGATTCCGATTCACCAACAAAGTTCTTTGTTCAAGATATAGAAATGCAAGCAGGTATTGGGACACATATGGATGCGCCCTCTCATTGTATAAAAGGTGGAAAATCAATTACTGAAATGCCATTAGAAGATCTGGCGAGATCCGTTTTTGTCATTGATGTTTCAGATCGAGCACATGCACATTACACGTTAAGTGTTGATGATATTTTAGATTTTGAATTAAAATTTGATGATATTTCACCAAATAGCTTTGTAATTATTCGGACAGGGTGGGATCAATATTGGCATGATCCTATTAAATATCGTAACAATCTTCTTTTCCCTTCAATATCAGCTGAAGCAGCGATTTTATTGCTGGAAAGGGAAATCAAAGGATTGGGCATTGACACTTTATCGCCGGATTCTCTTGAAAGCCAATTTCCTGTTCATCGGCTTGTTTTAGGGGCTGGTAAATATATTGTTGAAAATATTGCCAATAGCAAGGACTTGCCACCAATGGGTGCCTATATAATGGCATTGCCTATTAAAATTTTTCAGGGGAGTGAAGCGCCAATAAGATTGATAGGCCTTGTTGACAAAGAAGATCTTTCTCAAGAGCGTATGAAAAATATTTTAGATTTAGGAGATGATATTAATGATGAAGAGAAAAATCTAAGTTTAAGACTATTAGAACTCATTAAAGGCAAAAAAGTGATAGCAACAAGGACTTTATTTGATAAAAGAAAAGAACTTTTTGTTGAATTTGATGACGGTACAAAATTATTTGTGGATAACTTTAACAATTCTTCTGATATTTCCATAAGTTAATGCTTGTTTGGGAGAGCTCTTATATCCAGGAGCTCTCACAACTTTAAGAATTATTCCTTTTTCTTCGCTAACGCGTTTCTAAGTCTTTCATTTTCTGCTAAAAGTGCACGCCTATCATTGTCTATTTGCCGCAAATACTGGCTCTGCATTGTATAAGCTTCTTGATATTGATTTAATAAAAAAGCAAATCCATGATTATGCTGAATAATTGCATGGGTCTGCAATGAAATAGCATCCGCATAAGCACGCAAAGCATCAGCTTCGCTTAGAGTGTTTGACGAAAGTGTTTCGAGTTTTTGTACATAAGATGTAGCGTCATTGGTTGCTTTTTCTAAATTACGCAGCTTTCTTTCTTGTTCCTTTTTTTGAGATTCAAAATGATCTAATTGTTCTTTGAGTCCAATATATTTTTCTTCAATTTCAGCTTTTGCGGATTCAGTTTCTTTAAGTTTTTGTGATTCATATTCTAAGCGTCCTCGCATTTCAGCATTCAAACGCTGAAGTGAAGATTGATGATGGAGTAATCCATCAATGCGTTGCATTAAAACGCGCATTTCTTCTTGAGGGTGTTGAATAAATTGAGCTGCGTTTTGAACTAAATTAATTGTTTCTTGAGCTGATTCGATGCCTTGATGAGCTTTTTCTTTTATCTTTTCAAAAAAACCTTTTTTCTTCTTTTTTTCTTGCTGATCTTCTTTTATTATGTGTTGTTGCGGGCAATCAAACAATTCACCATTTGGTAAAATAATTTGAAAATCTGATTGGTTAGGCAATCTTGCTTGTGAAGGAGCAGGATTTGATTCATCTGTCGAATTGTTTTTTTCAGTTTTTTTTGATTCAGTAGTTGTTTTTTTTCCTTTACGTTTTTTTGAGCTATTCTTTGATTTCTTCTTTTGGGACGATTTTTCTTTTTTAGGAAAATCTACAATTTTAGGTAAATCTGCAATCAAAGAATCTAAATCGATTTCAGAAACGTCTTCTTGTATTTCTTGTGTATAAAACTCAATATTATCAGTGAGTTTTTTGATTGTTTCAACGCCAAATACCTTTTCGAGCAAATTAAAACGTCCCAGTGAAAGATTGTAATAACGATGCAAGTCAGATGCGTCGATATCTTTGAAATAAGTGTGAAGGCATGATTTCGAACAATTTTTGATGGGATGTTTTTTAACTTCAAAACATTTTTGAAGATCATTATCGTTTTTTAGATCTTGTTCAATTTGTCTTAAGATTGTACGAACTTTAGAAAGGTTTGTTTCTTGCAAGTCGCACAATTTAACGTTGCCGCGTTCATCGCAATAATTCATTTCAATATTATCTGTGAAAGTATCTTTTATAGTTTTACAAAGTAAATCGAGAAGACGATGATTGTAAAGATAGTGTTTAGCTAATCCGTTAATATATAGGTGCTTCTTCCAGGATTTTGATATTTTTTTTGTTAAAAAAATTGAATTTAAGTCATTGGAATTATAGCTACTTTCTTTTATTTTGTCATTGAGCCAATGATAAAATATGACTTTATTTTCGAGTATTCCTTCAATTAAATCAAGATCATTTTCAGAGATATCTTTAAAATAGTTACTTTCTTTTCTTGCAGTACCATTTTCATTAATCGTATATTTTATTTTAAATTTGTTGTCAAAGAAATCTCTAATCCAATTATTTGATATGGAATCATAGTTAGATCGTGTAAACCCCCAATGTGATTGAAAATTTCCACGCATATTTATGTAATCTTTAAAAACAATTTGAAGCTGACTATCCGTGGTTTCGTCATCGCTTGACGTTTCAAAACCATCAGAATCCTCTATATATTCATCATCAAGAGAAAAATTCTCGTCATCCGATGCGGAAAGAGGTTGCGTAAAAGTAAAAACACTCAAAAGAAAAAGAGCTATTTTAAATTGGTTCATTTTATTTTCCTTCAATTTTTAAATTTTATAAACGTCAATAAATAATTATTGTTGATTTTGCAGAGAATCGAATATTCTTATATGTTTGTGTTTGTTTCATTTTTAGTTATATTTACACTTATAATTGATATTAATATTATCAATGTAAAAAGAAGAAAAATGTGAGGTTGTTTTGACAAAACAAAAAAGTATAAACATTTTAAATCCGATATAATTTTAATTTAAAAAATTATAATACATTTTAATGAAAAATAAAATAAAAAATGAACAAATATTGATTGAAGGTTTTATTCAATAGTATTATGGATTCTATCTATAACTTTTTATTTAAAATGTTATAAGATTAGATGCATTATGATGCTTTTAAGAAAAGGTAAGAAATTTTTAGAATCACGTTCTTGTTATGGTCTAATAATTTCTTACCTTGTTTGATAATTATTGACCAGAGAAAGTAATTGCATTTCCTGCAGCATAATTACCTACAGAAGAGCTTGTTATGTTTGTTGCTTCTTGATATGCATTTGTTGTGCCAATTTCTTGCTGCAGCACACTGTTGCCAACAATTGTTGCAAATCCATCGCCACTTTTTGCTTCTAAAACTGTAAATGTGTTTCCAGCAGAACCATTGGCAACAGTTGAATTAAAAATATTTGAAAGTGCTTGATTTGCAAGACTTGTACCAATTCTGTTTTGTTGGAAACTATTCCCAGTCACAGTAAGTGGGTCGGCTAATGCTATATTTACGCTGCAAAAGCCTAAAGCAAGAGCAAACGATGTTAATCTAAATAGTTTTGTCATTTTATTTCTCCCTTATTTATACAAAAGTTTACTTATTATAGTAATTATAAGTAATTATTAGTTAATAAATTATTAATATAAAATATAGATTTTTATTTATTTAAATAATTATTGTGAGTATTAATTTATGTTGATGTTTTGAAAACATGTTAGGAGGGTTTTAAGATTTCACTTTTGTTTATGTGAGTGAGTAGGTGCTATTTGACAATGATGCTTTTTGCTCGATTATCCTATTTAAAATCATATAAGTTTTATTGAGTGTGTGAAAAACATTGCTTTTTTTGCGTATTTCGCTTATCTAGTAAGGAGAATTCTCTTTTTTGTGAGAGAAATTGTTCTATAAAAATTTACAAGTTTGACCTGAATTTAAGGGAATTTGGATGTTAAAGCGTGCCTATAATAAGATGATGAGTTACGCAGATCATCCCAATGCTTTATGGGTTTTGATTGCTGTTTCCTTTGCTGAAAGTTCCTTTTTTCCAATTCCCCCAGATCCTCTTTATATTGCGATGCTTGTCAACAAACCTAAATCAGGTTGGTATTTGGCACTTATTTGTACTGTAACGTCTGTTATAGGTGGGTTTTTGGGATATTACATTGGGTATGCTTTATATGAAAGTGTAGGTCAATGGATTATTAATAGCTTTGGTGCAGAAAAAGGTTTTGCCAATATGCTTGAAGCGTTCAACCGGAATGCATTTTGGATTATTGCCGCTAAGGGATTGACGCCCATTCCTTATAAAATTGTAACAATTACGGCTGGCGTTGCCCATGTGGATTTACTGACATTTTTCATGGCATCTCTCTTGGCACGAGGTTTTCGCTTTTTTAGTCTTGCTGCCTTTTTATGGTTTTTTCCAGGTGCAAAAGATTTTATTGAACGTCATTTGACAGCTGTAACGGTAGCTGCCATTGTTATGTTAATCTTGGGGTTTGTGGTCATTCCCTACCTATTCTGACGAAAAAAAACTCAACATGTTAGTAAAAACAAGGAAATATCATGTTTAAAGGACCTTTAGGGGGCATGATTTATGTGCCGAATGTTGTCAATTCTGTAAAATTTTATAAAGATATTCTAGGATTTGAATTCGGAGGCTATTGGGATGCCGAAAAATGCGTTATGGAATGGGATAAAAAAGAACAACCATTTTACGCAGGGTTTAATATTGATGGATCTCATTTTGGTATTCATCCCGCAGAACCAAATCATGTCGTTGGTTCGTCGATTGAATTTTACCGCGTTGTCGATAATGCAGATGATTATTATAAAAAGGTAAAACAAAATGGTGGTGTTTGTACGGCGCCAGAAGATACAGTTTGGGGCGCAAGATTATTTATGATTAAAGATCCTAGCGGACATGCTTGGGGGTTTTATCATATGAAGGATCCTACACATTACTCATAAACTGCCAATCCTATGGATAAAGTCGTCGTCAGACCTGTGCTTCCGGTACTTATGTACAAAGAAGTACATTCCGTTCCGGTTCTCGTTCTTTCTAGACTTTATCTCATAATCTAGGCAGTTAATTTTTCGTAACTCAAAATTAGTGCACCTTCACCCATAATTGTATTTCTTTTTTGGATAGGATGAGGTAGAAAGTACTATTATCCTATTCATTCTAAACCCGGGACTAGAAAAAATGTTCGATAAGCTTCTTGGCTTTTTATCATCAGATATTGCAATTGATTTAGGCACCGCTAATACGGTCGTTTATGTCAAAGGAAAAGGCATTTTTTTGAATGAGCCCTCTGTTGTTGCAATTGCAAATGTGCGCGGTAAATCGCAAGTTTTAGCCGTAGGCGAAGAAGCAAAAAGCATGGTGGGTAGAACACCAGGCAATATCCAAGCAATACGTCCTTTACGTGATGGTGTTATTGCCGATTTCGAAGTTGCTGAAGAAATGATTAAATATTTCATCCGTAAAGTTCACCGTAGATCAAGTTTTGTAAGTCCACGTGTTATTATTTGCGTCCCGTCAGGTTCAACAGCTGTTGAAAGACGTGCTATTCAAGAATCAGCTGAAAGCGCTGGCGCACGTCGCGTATTTTTAATTGAAGAGCCTATGGCTGCAGCCATTGGTGCTGGATTACCTGTGACGGAACCTACAGGATCAATGATTGTTGATATTGGTGGTGGCACAACGGAAGTTGCTGTTTTGTCTTTAGGTGGCATTGTTTATGCACGCTCTGTTCGCGTTGGCGGCGATAAAATGGATGAAGCCATTATTAGTTATATCAGACGAAATTACAATTTATTGGTCGGTGAAAGCAGCGCCGAGCGCATTAAAAAAGAAATTGGTGCCGCTTGTGCGCCAGTCGAAGGACCTGGCCGTACGATTGAAATTAAAGGTCGTGATCTCATGTATGGTGTACCAAAAGAAATTATTATATCAGAACGTGATGTTGCTGAAAGTTTGCAAGAACCCGTAGCCGCCATTGTAGAAGCCGTTAAAGTAGCTCTAGAGCATACAGCACCTGAATTATCAGCAGATATCGTTGATAAAGGTATTGTCTTGACCGGTGGTGGTGCCATGCTTTCAAGATTGGATGAAGTTTTGCGTAATGCAACAGGTCTTCCAGTGACTGTTGCCGACGAGCCTTTATTCTGCGTTGCAAAAGGAACAGGTAAATGCCTAGAGGAAATGGGTACATTACGTAATGTTCTTATTTCAGCTTCTTAAATGAATATTTTATACTCAAATTATTTCAAAATGTGGGTAGAAAGATGAGCGGTGAGACACGCGGAGTGTATCTCTTTATACATGAGCATGACGAATCCCGAAATCTGACGACCTCCACAGTTTGAAAGAAGAAGAGTAAAATGCATGATGCAACACAAAATCTATCCAGACAAAAGTCAAAAAAAGGATTTTCTGTTGCTGTCATTTTAATGCTTTCTATTTTATGTCTTCTTTTATTTATTTTTTCTTTTTTGCGTCCCCAATTTTTAAAGGAAAGTAGACTTTTTTTAGGTGATTCTTTGACACCTGCTATTAATTTTATTGATGCGCCCTTTCAAAGTATTCGAAATGCTTTTCATGCGTTAACAAATTTTACTGAATTAAGTGAAGAAAATGAAAAGCTAAATTTACAAAAACAACAATTGCTTCAATGGCGGCAACTTGCTTTAAAGCTAGAGGCTGAAAATCTTTCTCTCAAAGAATTATTGCGTTTTCTGCCTGATAATAAAGCAGAATTTGTAACAGCATCTGTTGTGTTTAGCAATATGACGGATGGACGTTCTCTGGTTATTCGAACAGATCCTTCTCAAAAAATTCAAAAAGGTAATCTTGTTTTAGGTAAAAATGGGGTTATTGGTAGAATTGTTGAAATTGGTGAAAAGCATGCGCGTATCCTTTTGATTAATGATACTAATTCACGCATTCCTGTGCGCGTTGAAGGAAAGAATATTTCAGCTTTGGTTGCAGGCGATTTAAAAGGTAATTTAAAACTTTTATATGTGCCACAAGGCGTTTTTTTATCGCCTAATGATCGTTTGTTAACATCATCAGATGGACAGGTCATTCCGCAAGGTTATTTTTTAGGCACAATTGGTAACATTCAAGATGATCAAATAGAGGTAATTCCATCTTCATCGCTTGAATCTATTGATTTTGTGATCGTTATTGTGCAAGCTGTTGATGCAGCAATTTAATAACGCCTTCACTTAACCAAAAGTGAAAACACTATAGTAGTTCATGGAATAAAAATGAAAAAAAACACCTTTGGATTTATAATTTTTACCTTCATATTTTTTCAATTAAACGATTCTTTCGCGATTGTTATGAATCCAGAATTATTTGAAATATCAAAAAACTTACAAAGTTATTGGGGGATTCCTTTTGCAGGAATGCTTTTATCCATTGCACTTTTTCCATTGTTTGCCCCACATTTTTGGGAAAAATATTATGGTATTGTTTCTTTATGTTGGACGTTGTTATTTATTATTCCTTTTTCTTTTATTTATACACCATCCTTGTCTTCTCATCTAGTGCTTGAAACTATTATTGAGGAATATCTCCCTTTTATATTGCTTCTTCTTGCCTTATACACAATAACGGGTGGTATTCATATCTCAGGAAAATTTGCAGGCACGCCTACATTTAATCTTATTTTTATTACGATTGGTACGTTGCTTGCCAGCTTTATCGGAACGACAGGCGCGTCTATGCTTTTTATACGTCCTTTAATTCGTGCAAATGCATGGCGTAAGCATCGCGTTCACACAATTGTCTTTTTTATATTTTTAGTGTCGAATATTGGTGGATCGTTAACACCTATTGGTGATCCACCTCTCTTTATAGGGTTTTTAATGGGCGTAGGGTTCTTTTGGACCATGACGCATATGTTTTTACCTTTTCTGATTGCCTGTGTTTTATTGCTTATTGTGTATTATTTTTTAGAGCAATATTTTTTCAAACGCGATCATGATTATGAAGATAAACATGCGGCCGACGCACCAAGACTTAAGATTGAGGGTAAACGCAATTTATGGATGTTGCTGATTGTTATATTGGCTGTCTTTTTAAGTGGTCAATTTAAAAATGATTATGCACTTCATTTAGGTGAACTTCATTTAAAGCTTAATAGCATTTTAAGAGATTGCACATTCATATTATTGACAATTTTATCAATTAAACGGACGTCTACCTATATTCGGGAGCATAATCATTTTTCTTGGGAACCCATTAAAGAGGTAGGTATTTTATTTATTGGGATTTTTATTACGATCATCCCTATGATTTTAATGTTGAAAGCAGGACTAGACGGTGCTTTTAAACCACTTGTTGAATTAAGTTTTCATGCAGATGGCACGCCTAACAATAATCTGTTCTTTTGGTTGACCGGTATATTATCAAGCTTTTTAGATAATGCCCCCACTTATCTTGTGTTCTTTAATTTAGCGGGCGGCGAGGCAATACCATTAATGACGACTCTTTCAACAACGTTGATTGCCATTTCTGCAGGATCTGTTTTTATGGGTGCCAATTCTTATATAGGCAATGCGCCTAATATGATGGTCAAATCAATCGCAGAATCACGTGGTATTAAGATGCCAAGCTTTTTTGGATATATGGTGTGGGTTTTATGTATAAATATTCCGGTGTTTATGATCATTAGCTTTTTGTTTTTTTAGAATATATGTCGATCAATCTACGGGACAAAAAATGAAACTAAGCACATTTTTAACTATCCCGTTCTCACACGCCGTAACTTGTTTCTAAGAAGTGAAAACAATTTTTTACCAAAAGCCTTCCAAAAAAAGGGTTTTTTACCTCTCCCCTTGTGGGAGAGGTCGCGACCAAAGGGAGCGGGTGAGGGGTAGTTTACACTTTTGGAGAGATGAGTATTTGTTTGGCAATGCTTAGATTATGGCATGATGGTGTTGCTCTTTATAAACGCTTTAGATACCCCTCACCCGTCGCTGCGCGCCGACCTCTCCCACAAGGGGAGAGGTGAAACCGAAGCAATTTCATTTTTTGTCCCGTAGATTGAGCAACAACACATCTGTTTCCTTGAATCAACCTTCGTAGCTTCGCTACAAGGCGTTCAGGAAAACAAAAGGTAAGAAATGATTATAAAAGAAAAAATAATAAATTGTTTTATCGAGGATACGCACAGATATAAATTATGGTTTCCCGTATTTCTAGGACTTGGGATTATTGTTTATTTTCAATTGCCATTTGAGCCTGATTATTGGATTGCGCCTGTTTTTTTATTAATTTTTGCTTTTTTCTTCGTTCTCTTTAGAAAATCAAATTGGGTATATTTTGTTTTAACATTGCCGATTTGTTTTTTGCTTGGGTTTATGTTGTCTCAAGTACGAACGCATTTGATTGCCTCTCCTATGATCGAAGGTGATCTGCCAATGACAAGCATCATTGGTGTTATTAAAAATTTCGAAATAACACAAAAGGGTATTAAAGCGACTTTGACGGATCTTGATATTGAGGGATTATCCAAAGAAAAGACGCCTTATAATTTAAGATTTTCTGCGAGGGATAAAAAAATTGTTTTATTTCCAGGCGATACAATTCAGGTGCGTGTTTTTTTAAAACCACCTTTAGGGCCGTCTTATGCGGGTGCTTATGATTTTGCGCGTGTTGCTTATTTCAATCAAATTGGTGGTGTCGCTTTTGCGATAGGTAAAATTACTGTATTGGGCCAAGAAAAGAATAATAATTTCAGTAGGATTATTGAAACAACACGTCAAAATATTACAAATCGCATTCGTGAAATCTTACCAAATCAGAAAGGGGAGATTGCAGCAGCACTTATTACGGGTCAAAAAGGCGGTATTTTAGAAGAGGTTTATAATCATTTTCGTGATTCGGGGCTTGCCCATTTATTAGCGATTTCAGGACTCCATTTTGGATTAATCTTTGGGTTTATTTACGCTTTTGTGCGTTCGTCTTTTGCGCTTATCCCACGCATAGCGCTTGTCTATCCGATTAAAAAATGGGCAATTTGTGTGGCGATGTTGGGTGCTTTTTTATACTCCGTTATTGCTGGTGGGTCAGTACCCACGATAAGGGCATTCATTATGTTGGGTCTTTTTGCGCTTGCGGTTCTTTTTAACAGGCGCGCTTTTTCGATGTATAATGTCGCTTTTGCAGCCCTTATGATTATGCTTTTTATGCCAGAAGTGATCATGGGGCCAAGTTTTCAAATGTCATTTGCAGCTGTGATTGCGCTTATTGCAACTTATGAAATAATTGCGAAATATACTTTTTTGCAATCTCTTCATTGGTTCCAAAAAATTATTCTTTACGTTCTAAGTCTTTGCTTAAGTTCGGCTGTTGCGTCACTCGCTACAACGCCTTTCACGATTTTGCATTTTGGACAATTTCAAACCTATGGGATTGCGGCGAATCTTATCGCTATTCCATTGACGGGGATTTGGATAATGCCCATGGCGCTTATTTCCTTGGTGCTTATGCCTTTCGGGCTTGATGCGCCAGCACTTTTACTGATGGGGGAGGGGATTGATATTGTGATGAAAAGCGCAGCAATCGTTGCATCCTGGAAAGGTGCTGTTATTCATACGCCAATGTTTGATATTTTAGGCATTAGTTTGATTAGTGTTGGTGGGATTTGGTTTGCAATTTGGCAAAAATCATGGCGCTATTTTGGTATTGTACCTTTTGTAGCAGGCTTTATCACATTGTTTTTTATTAAAACACCTCATTTGCTGATTGCGGATCAAGCAAAATTAATTGCGTGGCGTAATCAGGATAAATTATTTGTATCCTCGCTTAAAAGGCAAGGATTTACATCACAGCAATGGCAGTCTTTAACTGCCACGTATGAGCGCGTTTCTTTTCCTTATATGAGTTCGAAACGGAAAGATTTGATAAATGCGCGTTATGATATAGAAGGTTCAAAAGCTATAAAATGCGATGCTGATGGTTGTGTGATTAAAGCAAAAAACCAATTGATTGCAATTCCGCGTAACATCAAAGCACTCTCTTTTGATTGTCAAAAAGCAGATATGTTGATCATATCTTTTAAAGGGCCTTCGATCTGTCCAGATAAGCAATATTTTGCGAAAGAAACTGATTCAAAAGTGATTTATTTGAATAAAGATAAGAAAAATAAGATTGTAAGTAACTCTTACAATGATAGGAAATGGAATTCAAAGTAGATGGTAATTATACTTTTTTATTTGTGTAGCACAGTCCCAAAAGATTTAGAGGAAAATCCATTTGAAAAGCTTAGATATGACCATCTTTCTATAATTTTATTGGCTTGTCAAAATTTTTGTGAGAGAATTTTGGAAGAACACTGAAGCTCATAAAGACGATATTTTAAATATTGAGATGGCTCAAAGCAATCTACAATAATCTGAGCATATTCGTAGATCACGGAATCATTGGTGAAGCACAACCCAAAACTAGAAAAGAAAAAAAATATGAATAATTCTAATAAATGTCCAGTCATGCAGGGTGGTAATACGGTTACTGGAAAATCAAATATGGATTGGTGGCCAAACGCACTCAATCTCGATATTTTACATCAGCACGACACAAAAACGAATCCGCTGAATAATGGCTTTAATTATCGTGAAGAATTGAAAAAGCTGGATGTTGATGCATTGAAGAAAGACCTTCATTCTCTAATGACGCATAGTCAAGAATGGTGGCCAGCAGATTGGGGACATTATGGCGGATTGATGATTCGTATGGCGTGGCATGCCGCAGGTTCATATCGTGTGGCTGATGGGCGTGGTGGTGGTGGCACTGGTAATCAGAGATTTGCGCCCTTAAATTCATGGCCGGATAACGTTAATCTTGATAAAGCGCGTCGTCTGCTTTGGCCAATTAAGAAAAAATACGGCAATAAAATAAGTTGGGCTGACCTTATTATTCTTGCGGGTAATATTGCTTATGAATCCATGGGTCTTAAAACCTTTGGTTTTGGTTTTGGACGTGAAGATATTTGGCATCCAGAAAAAGATATTTATTGGGGTTCCGAAACAGAATGGTTGGGTAAAAGTCGCTATGACAGTGAAAGCAGTGAATCTTTAGAGAACCCTTTAGCTGCCGTGCAAATGGGTCTTATTTATGTCAATCCTGAAGGTGTAGGTGGAAAGCCTGATCCATTAAAAACAGCGCATGACGTACGCGTCACCTTTGCCCGTATGGCGATGAATGATGAAGAAACGGTTGCCCTTACGGCCGGTGGGCACACAGTAGGAAAATGCCATGGAAATGGTAATCCAAAGCTACTTGATGCAGAACCAGAGGCGGCTAATGTTGAAGATCAAGGGCTTGGTTGGTTGAACAAAACTCAACGAGGTATCGGTCGAAATGCGGTCACCAGTGGCCTTGAAGGCGCCTGGACGACGCATCCTACAAAGTGGGATAATGGCTACTTTCATATGTTGTTTACGCATGAATGGGCGTCGAAAAAAAGCCCCGCTGGAGCGTATCAATGGGAGCCAATCAACATCAAGGAAGAAGATAAGCCTGTGGATGTTGAAGATTCTTCAATTCGTCATAACCCTATTATGACTGATGCCGATATGGCAATGATTAAAGACCCCGAATACGGAAAAATCTCTGAACGTTTTTATAAAGATCCAGACTATTTTGCTGAAGTTTTTGCCCGTGCATGGTTCAAATTGACACACCGTGATATGGGACCAAAAGTGCGTTATATGGGGCCAGATGTTCCAAAGGAAAATCTCATCTGGCAAGATCCTGTTCCTGCGGGCAATATGGATTATAACATTTCTAAAGTAAAAGAGCGGATTAAAAAAAGCGGCTTAACCATTAGCGAAATGGTTGCAACTGCTTGGGATAGCGCCAGAACTTTCCGTGGTTCTGACATGCGTGGTGGTGCTAATGGTGCGCGCATCCGTCTTACGCCGCAAAAAGATTGGGAAGGAAACGAGCCTAAGCGTCTTGCAAAAGTTCTTGCAGTGTTGGAGGGTATCGCAGGTGATACAGGTGCAAGCGTTGCAGATGTTATCGTTCTTGCCGGTAATGTGGGAATAGAACTTGCCGCTCAAGCAGCAGGGTTTGATATTACGCTTCCTTTTGCGCCCGGTCGCGGTGATGCAACATTAGCGATGACAGATGTTGAGTCTTTCGAGTGGCTTGAGCCTGTCCATGATGGGTACCGAAATTGGCTTAAGAAGGATTATACTGTTAAAGCGGAAGAATTGATGCTTGATCGCACCCAGCTTTTAGGTCTGACAGCGCCTGAAATGACTGTATTGGTTGGCGGCCTGCGGGTACTCGGTACCAATCATGAAGGAAGCAAGCATGGCGTGTTCACCGATCGTGAAGGTGTTTTGACCAATGACTTCTTTGTAAATCTTACTGATATGAAATATACATGGAAGCCAACGGAAAAAGGCCTCTATGCTATTGTAGAGCGAACATCTGGAAAAACCAAGTGGACAGCAACCCGCGTTGATTTGGTGTTTGGATCAAACTCTATTCTTCGTTCGTACGCAGAAGTATATGCACAAGATGATAACAAAGAGAAATTTGTAAAAGACTTTGTTGCAGCATGGACAAAGGTGATGAATGCTGATCGTTTTGATCTTGTATAATAGATTTCTTGTGAAACTTTACTATAGTATTTTCTATTGAAAATCGTACTCTATCTACGCCCCGCGGCAAGTCCCGCGGGGTCCAGTGCAGAAGGTGGTTGATTGATTTACTATGAATTTCTATGGTTTTATGGACCTCGACTATAATAGCCCCCAAAATCATCTATCAATTAAAGATTTTTCAATTTTAAGTATTTTTACTTTTATTATTAATTCACCTTTATGCAATAAGTCATTAATTTGTTTCGAGCTTAGTGAATTTTGATGTTCTTTTGAACTATATGTTGATGTTTTCATGGGAAGTGCTACGTAGTGCCTTGTAAAAATACGGTCGTTAATCAAAGGGTGTGCATTTTGAAATTCAGATTCTATATAACGCATTAAGTTGCCCCCTTCAGGGATATGTTGAATTAGTGCATCTGAAACGTGTATTGTGTGCCTAGATTTGCTTACATCAAAAGCGCAATAACCATTTTGTATTGTAAGTATTAATCCAAGCAAAACATATTTAATATATTTCATTTTTTTCTCCATATTGATGTGTTTTTGAATCTAATAAATAATTATTCATTTATTAAATTCATATCTATGTATATAAAGAGTGCTAATTTATTAATTTTTTATTTGAAGTTCCGTTTTTATTTGTTTAAATTTACGTCTCTTATAAACATATTATATAAAAATTATTAAAAACTGGTTAACGTTTTCTATTTTTTTAAGCTATAGGATAAATGAACTGTTAATATTCCTTAGTTCTTCAGATAATAGCGCGTATTTTTAAGATTACCTTCTTTGGATAAAGCGCCTTTATTTACAAGGTCTTGTAGATCTCTGGTTGCGGTTGCGCGTGATGTTTCGGTAATGCGGATATAATTTTCGGCGCTTAATCCACCTTTAAATCCATCGATACCTTCTTTGAATATGCGTTCAATCACTTTTTCTTGACGCACATTAAATTGTCCACGAAACTTGTCATAAAATTTTGTTTTTTTAATCAAAAATTCGATGAAATTTTGAGTATAATCAAACGCTTTTAAAATTTCTTGTCCGAAATAAAGAATCCATTCTGTAATTTCATTTTTTTTATTACTTAGTTCCAGCATTTCGTAATATTTTTTTTTGTTTTTATTAATGATATGTGAAAATGCAATGAGTACTGGATATTTTAAGGCGTGAGACAAAGATTTTACGACAAGGGCTCTGCCAATACGACCATTGCCATCCTCAAAAGGGTGAATGCATTCAAAATATAGATGCGCAATCGAGGCATGGGTTAAGGGGCGATATTTTTTGATATTAAACCATTCTATATATTGATTCATTTCATTTGAAATGATGGGGGCAGGGGGTGCTTCAAAATGAACTTTTGGATGAGGCAAATAGCCTGATACAATTTGCATGGGTTCAAGATCGGTGCGATATTGGCCAATGTTTTTAAGATCACGCCTACCATTCGTTAATTTTTCATGCCAATTAAAAAGTGTTTGATGTGTGAGTGGCTGTTGGGCCTCATTATACAAATCAATCATCATTTCACTAATGCCCCATTCTGAAGGCGACATTTTTTGAGGTTTTATGGCAAGACCAAAATTGCGTTGTATGGAGGATTGAACGCTTTCCCGGTTAAGATATTCGCCCTCAATTTCAGAGGTACGAATGGCTTCATCACTCATGATTTCGGTGATAAAAAATGTTTTATCATTGTCTTGGATATGTTGTAACGTGCCAAATAATACGCCTGATTGATATTGAAATTTTGTTTCGATCTCATCCAATTTTTGTGAGTCGAATGTAAATTCGGGCCAGTCTTTTTGTTGCCAATTCCAAAGCATGAGTTATAAAATCCTTCTTTATAACTCACATTGTAGCAAATCATGAGCTATAAAGCGAGCGTTTATAACTCATGCTCAAATTATCAGTTCAAGTTTATTATTGTTCGACTATACCCAGATGATTTGGAAATGTCGATTTTTGGGCATGAGATTTGAGATGGTTTTTGATGCCAAAAATTACGGCAGGTAATTGTTTTACCTTAGAAATTTTTGGTTCAAAAAGCGGCCAAAAATCATAGATTAAAAAAGGTAGTTTCAGATTATTTGGGTATATATTTCAAAAAATCTATTGAATGCAAGAACAACGCTTAATGCGATGAAAAACCATTGTATCTTGAAGATCAATTTTAATGTTTTTTGAAGGATCAATTTTACAATTAAGTTCTTCGCCGCCGAATAATGTTGTTTTTAAATTAAATTGTTTGTTGCCTAGTTCTTTGGGTAATTTTATTGTATAGCCATCAGGTTGTGGTGGCGCAGTTGAAATTGTCATTTCCCCTTTAATGATACTTGTTTCTGTTTTTTCTTCCCAGGACAGAATATGTGGGCCATTTAATTGAGGAAAGCATCTTTTTGAATATTGAAGTTGAATAGAATTAAGAGTGTTTGAATTAACAAATTCATTAGCAGAAATGGTTGATGTAATAAAAAAGGATAGGAAAATAAATTTTTTCATTATGAACCTTTAATGAGTTTTTTTGCTTTTTTATAATTAAAGCCTGCAAAAAATGCACCTGTTATAAAGTAAATAGCAGCGCCACCCATAACAAGTGCCATCAATCCTAAAATTTTAGCGGTAAAATGTCCAGATATCAATGAGCTAACATAAGGACTTAGGAAATATAAAAAGCCACCCATAAGACTTGCACAAAAACAATAGCCAAGGAAGCGTTTCTTAACCAATGTATCAGTTGCATACCAACCTCTTTTTTTAAGGATAATAAAGCATAAAATGACTTGTACCCATGAACTGATCGATGTGCTTAAAGCGAGTCCCACATGTTGTAAGTATTGCATTAAAACTAGATTAAGGACGAAATTTAACAGAACGGTGAAAATACCAATTTTCAGGGGTGTTGATGTGTCTTTATGGGCAAAAAAACTAGTTGTAAATACTTTGCTTAGAACAAAAGCAGGAATGCCGATTGCATAAACTTCAAGCGCGTTAGAAGTTGCAATAACGGCTTCATGTGTAAAGGCGCCGCGACCAAAAAGGACATGGATAATTTGTTCTGAAATCATTAGAAGGGCAATTGCCGCTGGAAGCGCCAAAATCATGGCAGCTTCGATCGATCTGTTTTGGCTGTTAATGGCTTCTTTATAGTTTTTTTGTTCAATTTGTTTTGATAGAAGTGGTAAAAGCGTCGTGCCAATGGTAACGCCAATAACACCTAAGGGTAATTCGCTTAAACGATCAGCGAAATATAGATAGGAAACTGATCCTTTAGGAAGGAAGGAGGCTAAAATGGTGTCGACCATAAGATTAACTTGGAAAATACTGCCGCTTAAAGCAACAGGCGCCATTTTGCGTAAAAGCATTTTTGTGTCTGGTGATAATTTTGGCCAACAAAATTTTAATTTATAGTCTTTTTTATGTGCATGTGCCCAAAGCCAAAATAATTGTAAAAAACCTGCAATAGTAACTGATATTGATAAGGCATAGCCTGTTGCTAATGAATTATTTTTATAAATTAAAAGCCCAACAATCATGGATAAGTTTAGAAGAATAGGGGCGGCGGCAGCTCGCCCGAAATGATCAAAACTGTTCAAGACACCAGCGTAAAGAGATGTGAGCGAAATAAGGAGTAAATAAGGAAAAGTTAAACGTGCAAAATCAACGACATACTGAAAATGAACGGGATTATCTTTAAAGCCAGGGGCGATGAGTGTCATAAATTCTGGCATAAAGATTTCGGCAAGACCAACAATTAATAATAAGATACAGAATAATAATGCAAGAGATTGTTGTGCAAATTGAAGTGCTTCTTCTTTCCCACGACTTGTTAAAATGCTTGAAAATAATGGTACGAAGGAGGCACTAAAGGCACCCTCACCAAAAAGTCGTCTGAAAAAATTGGGAAGCTTAAAAGCAATAATAAAAGCATCTGAAATGGGACCAGCGCCTAATAAAAGCGTATGTAAAATATCGCGTATAAAGCCTGTGACGCGGCTGACCATGGTGAGGCTTGCGACTTTTGCAATTGATTTATAAAAACTCATTAAACACTAAAAATTAGAGTGGCGGATGCCATTACCATAAGGTTTTTTGGATGTTTTGTCTAGGTTGGCTGGTGATAAGTTTGACGTGGTGTATAAAGTAATTTTATAATATAAAAAATTATTAAGTTAGAAGTGTATTTTTTTATTACGAATAGAATTTGACATACCCCCCCCCTATTTCGTAAAATTGATGTGATAAAAAATAATTTGGGGCAGGAGAACCTATATGAAAAAGCTTTTTATTTCGATATCTTTTTTAGCAATATTTACTGTATCAGATGGTTTTGCTGATAATGCTCAACAAAAAGAAGTTTTAGTTAAAAAAATTATTGAAACTCAAGGAGATAATGAAAAACAGGACGTTTCATTCATCGATCAATTAATTGATAAAGTGGCAGAACGTTTTGGAAATGATAAAGAAAAATATAAAAATTTATTTAATGAATCTTTTAAACTTCTAAACGCTGAAAAAGAACAAAAAAAAGCAAATTTTATTAAAAAAGAATATACAGATAATTTTTCTGAAGCAGAATTGCAAGACATTGTTAAGCTTATGGATGATTCGGCTGTTCGTAAATTATATTCTAAGCAATTTGAAAAGTTTAATTCATTTCTTTGGGGTAAAACTGGTGCTTTTGATAGTGAAATTTTATCAGAATTAAGAAATGCTTTTTTAGATCATGCAGCAAAATCTGGTATGAATGCTGATAAAATTGCTGAAATAAAAAATAGATTTCTTAATGAGCAAATTGCTCTTGAAGAAAATAACAAAGATGCAACGGAAAAAAGTAAAGAATATTATGATAAAGAAATTTTTTCTTTTATTGCATCGAGCAAATTAGTGATAACAGAAGATAAAAAAATAATTGATGATCTTTTTCCTAAAATAATAGGTGTCAATGATCTTTTTGATAGTTATATTCGTCGTATTATGAATTTCTTTAACAAACATCAAACTAAAATAGGTGATGATTTTCAAAAATTTATAAAAATTGCTGAGGCCTATAAAGATTCAGATGACGTAAAGAAAACTTTAAAAACAAGCATTTGGGATCGTGTTTTTGAAACTCCTTTGGGTCAATTTTTTTCTTCATCTGAATTGAAAAAAATAGAACAACTTTCTTCAGAATCAATTTTTCCAAAATATAGCCAATTCAAAATTATAAATCTTGGCCATAAAGTAATGAGCAATATACCTTTGATATCGGATGTTTATGTAAAAGCGCAGATTGAAGCACTTAAGAAAGCAAAAGCCGCTGGGTTAGACGAGGCAATGATTAATAGCGAGTTGAAAAGACTAGAAGGTAAGTGATTTTTAAGATCAGTTATTTTATTATTGGAAGGGTCTTTTTATAAATGTAAAAACGTTATAAAGGGACCTGCCTATTATATTATCTTAATGTAATGACTGGATTAATCAGCAAAGAACAAAGAGGCGAAAAAAGGCCTTCAGGTGCTTCATTAAAATTATTATCAATCGTGGATAAAAAGGGTCTTGATACTATTGCGTAATGAATTGTTTGTTTTTGGTGATGAGTATTATTCATTTAGGTTAATAGAGCGTCAAACACCCCTCATGCAGGAAGAGACTACATTAAAATGAATGAAGGCGGTAATCACCGCCTCTTTATAAAGTTATTTATTGATTTTTTTAAGCATCTGATCAATGGATGTTAATAATAATGCTATTTCAGTGGGTTCTGAAAAACGGTGACCTGCATTTTTAACAAAATTAAGTGTTACATCATCTGTTTTAAGAAGATCTGCGATGCGTATGGAATTTTGCCAAGGTACATCCTTATCCTTCATGCCGTGTAATAAGTGGACGCTTCCTTCAAATGGAATAGGGTTGCGAAGCAAAAGATGTAATTTGCCATCTTCAATGAGTTTCTGCGTAATTGTATACATAAAGGGTTCTGGTCCACCTAACGTGGTTTCAAAATACCCTATTGTATTAAGACTTTCTTGAAGATGATCAGGCATATTGGCCATAATTAAATCTTCAGTAAAATCAGCACCTGCTGCAACACCAATAAGGCCCTTGACTTTTTCAGGTCGTCTAAGTGCTACAAGAAACATTAACCAAGCACCCATGCTTGATCCAACAAGAATTTGAGGTCCAACGGTTAATTCGTCTAATATTGCAAGTGCATCTTCAGCCCAACGACTAATGGTCCCTTGTTTAAAATCACCAGTGGAAGCGCCATGGCCAAAATAATCAAAACGAATGAAGTTTTGTCCTTTGTTTTGGCAGAATTCTTCAACAGCAAGTGCTTTTGTGCCTTGCATGTCAGACATAAATCCATTTAAATAAATCACACCTGGTGATTTGCCGCTTGAAACATGGTAGGCAATACGTTCGCCATCGTGCCGTTGTAAAAATTGATGAGGTTTAAACATTCTTCCTTGGTCCGTGATATGAAGATGATGCATATAATTATCCTTTTTTTAGTTTTAATCCAAGAACCCTAGCACATGATAGATACACAAATCAAATTTACTACAATTGTTCAGCTTGTACCCAATATGCAAAGTGGCGGGGTCGAACAAGGTGTTATCGATATGAACCAAGCGATCATTGCGCATGGTTGGCGATCGATTGTTATTTCAAATGGGGGAAGACTTGTTCAACAGATTGAAAAAGCAGGGGGAATTCATATGAAATTGCCGCTTCACAGCAAAAACCCTTTTTCAATTTGGAAAAACCAATGTGCGTTATCTAAGATTTATAAAAATTATAATGTATCGCTTGTGCATGCGCGTAGCAGAGCGCCTGCATGGTCAGGATTAAAACCAGCACGAAAATTGAATATTCCTTTTGTTACGACTATCCATGGTGCCTATGGTGCCACAAATTTTTTTAAAAAACTCTATAACCAAATTATGTTAAAAGGTGATCGTATTATTGCTGTATCACGTTTTATTGTAGAATATCTTCATAAAAATTATAAAGTTGATGCACATAAAGTGCGTGTTATTCCGCGTGGCATTGATGCACAATTTTTAGAGAGAAATTCTATTCCCAAAAGTCAGATAGAAGCATTAATTAATGTTTGGCAACTTCCTGAAGACAAACGAATAATAATGCTTCCTGCACGGCTAACGCGCGCTAAAGGCCATCTTCTGCTGCTAGAAGCATTTGAAAAATTGAATGATCCAACTTTGCTTCTTTTATTCGTGGGGGAGGGGAAAGAACATTATAAACAAGAAATTTTTCAACATATTGTTAAGCTTCAATTGGAAAATAATGTAAAATTAGTCGGACATTGCGCCGATATGCCTGCAGCCTATTTTTTGAGTGAGATCGTTGTACTTCCAGTACTTGCGCCTGAATCTTTTGGACGTGTTGCTGTTGAAGCGATGGCAATGGGTTGCCTTACCATCGCAAGTGACATTGGAGGGACAGCTGAAACTATCTTGGACCAAGAAACGGGTTTTTTAACTAAAGTAAATGATATTGAAAGCCTTAAGAAATGTCTAGAGCATATTGTTTCATTGAATAAAAATGAAATAAGGCGCATTCAGGAAAAAGCGCATACACATGTTTTAATGCATTATACGAAAGAAATGATGACGTCTAAAACGATTGAAGTTTACGAGGAATTGTTATAAATATTCGATTTATTTTTTTTGAAATACTTTAATAAAAATTTAAATTTATAATAATAAAAAAAATATAAAATAATATAATTAGACTTATATAATAATATATTCTGTGATATTTACTTATAGTTAATTTTTTTTAAATATTTGTTTACAAAATCAAAAAAAATATATAAAAGATTATTTATGTTTAATTATGGGGTGTACAAAATGTACAAAAATTTATCACGATTTGTAGTAATTTTTACTTTATCAACGTTTAATTCTGCTTTTTCTGTGGGCGATCAAGCGATTGAAGGTAATCAAAATGAAGAGGCTCATGAAATAGATCAAGAGGATCAAGAGGTTGGAAAAAAAAGAGCTAAGGATTTCAAGAAAGAAAAAATTAAAAAACCTGCAAAAAAAATACAGAAATTAAAAAATTTTGAAAGTCTCAATTTTGAATTTCCAGATGATGAAGGGATTTACGCTACATATCGTTCTAAGAAATTAAAATTTAATGAAATTTTGCTTAATGATGGTTCATTTCATGAGGTGTTTCGAAAAATATGTATAGATTTGCTTTTGGATCCTGTAGACATGATGCAACCAATTGAAAATGCTGAATGTTTTGATGAGGGAGCACAACAGGATCTTCTTGATTTTATGGCATTGATTCAAAAAATTATTAAAAATTCTACATATGCTGAAAAAAAGAATCAACAAATAAGACTGCGTCCAGTTATAAATATATTTCATAATGTTGTAAATGATGGTGTCAAAAATTTTAAAAAAGAATTCAATATGAATAATGTGACTTTGTTAAAAGAATTTATTTCTTGTTATATAAAGTTATCTTCGTCCATTCGCTTAAAATTAATTGAGCTTTTAAAACCAACAAATAAAGATAAAAATAGGCAACTTCCGAATGAATGTATGGTTTATCTTTTTTACATATTTAAAGAATATGCTAGAGATTTGGATGAAAAAGGTCAATTTAAGCTTGACGAAGCTTTGCAACATATGTGTGATGAGTTTAAAACAACCCAAATTCCAATCGAATCTATAAAGGTAAATAATTTTGCCTATTTTCTAAAATTTTTGTGTTTTATTCAAAAAATTGAAAAAGCAGACATTGATAATAATAATGAACTTAATTTAATATTGAGTGAATTTTTTGAGAAGAATCAAGAATTCGTAGAAATTAGAGACTTGTGTTATGAAATAGTTGAAGGTAAAAATGTTTTGTTTTCTTCTTTGAACGAACATGATTTTTCAACGTTTGTTCAGTTTATGTTACATATGATGAAGCAGTGTGACTTTGAAAAACTATATGACATGAATAACCTTATGTTTTTTGTGCACAAACTTATGGGGTGTGCCTCAGAAAATATTAAACGGGAACTATTACAGTTGATGGTAGATCAACCTAGTTATGATGCTGTGATAAACTTTTTAACACCATTACTTAATCCACGAGATATATTTAGGGATGAAAATTATAATGTCCCCCAGGAAGCAGCGATCTGTTTTAATGCATTTAAAGACGTTAATAAACCTGCTGAAGAGGATGGATTGAAATATTTATCCACAGCTTATGATAATAAGCGTTACCTGAAATCTTGTAGTATTGATCATTCTAATAAAAGTAAGGAATTTTTGGACGTTCTTAATGGAATTATGCCTGAAGTTGCATTTTTTAAGCAGCCTGGTCAGAATATTGTTAAAAAAATTGAATCTAAGCCGCTTATCAGGGATCTTGTTTATGAGGCGTATAATAAAAAGTCAAAACCAGAAACAGTAAAAAAAATATTTGATTTCTTTGGTGTTTCATTTAGGGAAGGTTATCATTATCAATTAGAGTTAATGAAAGATGAATATAAAGCTAAATACGTACCAAAAGAACCTGAAGGTAGAGTGGTTCATGCAGGACAAATGCTCATCGTACAAAGACCACAGTTACCAATACATGTCAATCCTAGTCTTGATAAGAATAAATCAATAGAATTTATCAAAGATTATCAAAAGCAATTAACAAATGAAAGAAAAAGATCTTTTGTTCGAGAAAAAATGCCAGAATTGTGTGCTCAATTTTTAGGTGACAACGCAGGCCGGGCTCCTTGGTTGTATAATATAGAAAATGCTGAAGATATAGCAAAAGATGATGAATGTATAAAAAAAATTCAATTCATTGTCTCAGAGCTAAAAAATAATAGCCAAACAAATATTTTTCCTGAAAGTAAGAAAGCAATTCAATATTTGAAACAAATTATATTTTTTGGGCGTTACAATATCGCGATTTCTTATCAAATGTTTTATGCACACCGTATGAGCTCAGATATTATGTATGCTTTGGGCTTAGGTAATATGGTGTGTCATCCAGAACAATCGGATGCTTCGTTAGAACAAAGGGCACGCGTTTTTCTTCTTAGTGTTTCTTCTGTTTGTGATGCATTGCAGGACATTCAAGAGAGTAGAGTTTATAAGACGATCTTAAGGGAGTTTGTTGCAGTCCTTGGTAGCGACACGTTGTGTATGGAAGGTAAATTAAAGGATGTGGACACCTGGTACAGCGAAAATAAGGATCGCATTAAAAATGCACAAAATTTACAAGCTTTCCTTAAGAGGCAGGAGTCTTTTGATGAGGAAGCATGTGTTTTAATTGCAAAAAATTATGGTTTGTTGCTTGAAGAATTTCTTATGGAAGATCTTGATTATCGTTTTTTAGCCAATTTTAGTAGAACGATTCAAAATGCTACACCAAATGCTCGAAATTTAGATAGCAGCAAAATCCATAATTATAAGATGGGCTTTGCGAGTAATTATACTGAAGAAGGAAGGCGTTTTGCTGATTCGGCTTATGTTAATTCACCATCAGCTGGTGAGCTTGTTTCTCAATTTATAGTGAACGGATTTGATTCTTTTCGTACGGAGAAAGAAAAAATTATGTTACCTGAAATATATAGCATAATGAAAAAAGCTTTTGTAGGTAAAAGTGATAGAGATGGGACTATTATAACTGAAGAGTTAATTAAATCAATTCTAGCTGATACTTTAGATTTAGATTTTGATGGAATTGATCAAAATTAAGACATATACTTAAATGGCGCGCCTATTTATAGGCGTATCCATCTAGCAAAAAATTTATCTCGTTGTTTATAAATGAGATTTTATGAATGATAGTGTCGCGCCCTTTGTTAATTAGGGCGCCTCGCCATGGCTAAATTAACTGTATTTTTTTTTATTTGTAAAAGTTTTTAGTTATCTACTTGTTTGTCTTCATGTTTAGGGAGTTATTTTTTTCGTGCTATATTGCTGCCCATTCTACTGGACAAAAATTTATTTTTCATTCATATCGCGTATCATTTTTCGTCTCAATTCAATGTCATTCTTGCGTTAATAATTTTTTAACTCTTGATAATTATAATTTTAATTAGAGAGAATAAAAAAGGGATAACGCAACATTAAAAAAATACTAATGATAAGTGTAATTTCTTTGGTTTCAATGACAGCTCAAACTTGGGCAGTTAAAGAAGAAGCTGTTGATAGAGAAAATGCTACACTTTTTAGCATACGGGTGGATTAACAAGTGCTTATGTTGAAGCAAAAAAACTTGGAAGCAAGGTTTTGAGTGCTGCAACATCAGCTGCAACTTTTGGTATTTCTGCCGTAAAAAGTGTTGTTGATATTGCAAAAAAATACGGACCAGATATAGCACCTAAGGTTGTTAGTTTGGCTAAAGTAGCAGGACCTTTTGTTTTTGATCTAACAAAAAATATGGTCTAGACGCTATTAATCTAATTTATAAATATGGTCCTTCAACTGTTAAAAGCCTTGTTGCAAAACATGGGGACAAAATCGTTGGTTACGCAATGGATTATGGTCCCAAAGTTTTTGGACTTGTTCAAAAACATGGTCCAGCCGCATTTGATTTATTAGCTAAACTTGGTGCTGCTGCTTTAAAAACACTCTAATTTTTTATTAAAAAGACCCTCTTATGAAGAGGGTTTTTTTATTTGTGTTTTACGAAAACCAATTCTTTTTCGTTTCTAAAAATGTATCATTTTCTAAAGATGTGCGAACATCTTCCATCAATTGATTCATGAAATACACATTGTGCATTGTTAAAAGTTGAATCAATAAAAGTTCTTGCGCTTTCATTAAGTGATTGAGATATGCGCGCGAGAAATTCTTGCAAGTATAACAACCACATTTTTCATCAATGGGGTTTGGGTCATCTTTGAAACGTGCGTTTTTAATATTGATATGATCCGTGTCTGCCGATCTGATAAGTGCATGTCCATGACGCGCAATACGCGTTGGATGGACGCAATCAAATGTATCAACACCCATGGCAACACCTTCCCAAATATCTTTAAGGCCACCAATGCCTAAAAGATGGGTAGGGCGGTCTCGGCGAAGATAAGTGAAGGACATGTTCACTACTTCGTACATTTGCTCTTTGGTGCCCCCTAGGGAGCCGCCAATAGCCTGTCCAAAAAAATCAAGATCGTTCGTGAATTCAGCACTTTCTTGACGTAAATCTGGATAGACGCCGCCTTGAATAATGCCGTATAAGGATTGCTTGCCATTATCGTGACGTTTGAATTCTTGCATGCTTCGATCGGCCCATCTGTGTGATAGACGCATGGAGCGTGCTGTATAATTTTTATCAGCGTGGAAAGGCGTGCATTCATCAAGCACTAAGATGATGTCGGCGCCTAATTTACGTTGGGTTTCGATTGATTTTTCAGGTGTTAAAAGATGAATGGCGCCATCCAAATAGGATTTAAATTTTGCACCTTCTTCCGTGATTTTAAGCATTGTTTTGGGTCTGGACGAATTTCTGCGTCCTTTTATTTCCTCGGCAACCGATCCGTGTCCTAGACTAAAGATTTGGAATCCGCCTGAATCTGTGAGCAATGGTCCATCCCAGCCCATAAATTTGTGCAAACCACCCATTTTTTCAACAAGATCAGCGCCTGGTTGCAGCATAAGATGATATGTATTGGCTAAAATGAATTGCGTTTTGCATTCTTTCATTTGTTGGGGATTAAGGCCTTTAATGGCCGCTTTTGTACCACAAAAAATGAAATTAGGCGTTTGAATGGTGCCGTGTGGGGTATGGATAAGACCTAAACGGGCTTTTGTAGATTCATGTTGTTTTAATATATCGAATTTAAATTGGGACATTGTTTTCTTCATTTGGGTTTTCTTCTTTTGGTTTGAAATAAAGGGCAGCATAAAGAAAAGGTGTATCAAGAATGGCGATAACGCTTCTTAAAAGAAAGCTGCCTAAAACATAGGTCATTAAAAGGGAATGGAGCGGGATTTTGTGTTCAGCGAGTACATAGAAAGCCAGAAAGCTAAACACAAAACTATCTAACAGGCATGAAAAAATGGACGCAATATTATTACGCAGCCATAAAAACCTATCTGAGGTTATTTTTTTGAGTGCTCCATAAATAAAAATATCAAGATGTTGGCTTAGTAAATATGAAAACATACCGGCGATAAAAAGAGTGGGTGTGGGCCTAAAGATTTCAAGCATATGATTATGCATGTCGAGTGCCCATAATAAGTGTTGGTCAGTACTTGTTAAGGGTTTAAAGCCAAGGGTTAATGTCATGAAGAGGGTAAATAATAAGAAGCCAAAAAAGCCGAGCATCACCCCTTTTTGAGCTGCCTTTTGACCATAGCATTCGTAAAGAATATCTGTGCATAAAAAAGTGGATGTGAAAAGGGTGGTGCCTAAGGCAATAGGATCTGGAAAAACTTCAAATTGAACAAGCTTTAAGACTTGGATATTGGCGCAAATGACAGCAACGATGATATAGGCATAAAGACCAATTTTGCCAAAATAACGAAAAGTCATCACAATGCTGGTATAACAGAGCAAAAAAAGAATTGCCCAAACAAAAGCAGGCGATATAGAATTTAAAAAATCAATAAGATATGTCATTAGATATCAATGAGGATAAAACAAAAGGAGGAAAGAATCCCTCCTTTTGAGAATTTAGAGCTGTATTAAGCAGCTTTTGGAGCATTGTCCATAGCACGGAGCAAACGACGTTTAATACGTTGCGCTGTGGTCGGAAGCTTTAAATTAGATGTTTTAAGTAAGAACGCATCAATGCCGCCTGCATGATCTACAGTGCGAATTGCATTGGTTGAAAGGCGCAATTTAAGAGGTCCTAAAATTTGGCTCATTAGCGTCGTTCTTTGAATATTGGGGAGAAACCTGCGCCTTGTTTTATTATTCGCGTGGCTTACATTATTCCCTGACATGGGGCCTTTTGCATTAAGACGACAAACTCTAGCCATAATACGTACTCATTCCTATTTCGAATTACTATCAAGAACATATTTTTAAACAATTTTGGTATGCTCTGTCAAGAGAAATAAAAAAGCAACGGTTAAAATAAGATATATCTGACTTTTAATGTGCCTTGTTTCGCAATGGTATTGTGCGGTTTTTGCGAAAATAATGATTAAAGAAATTTTGAAACATATTAATTATATGCTTTTTGTCTACGATTATGCGCCTATCGCTTATCCAAAAATCAAAGAAATGTATGTTGAAAATAAACTTATAGATAGTCAATTTATTGATGCGTTAAAAGTTATGGCGGCTTTAGGTCATGTTCAATCTGTAAAAGATCTTGTTGATTTTTATAGAAAAGGTGAAATTGTAGTTAAAGATATTTCTTTTGTATCTAAGTTAGAGGCTAAAATACAAAGTCTTGAGAGAGATGATGTTTTTAAAGAATTTGTAGGTCGTTAATGTTTTTGAGTTAAATAATCCAAGTGTTAATCTTGGGTTATGTGTATATTATACTTAGTTCTTTTTCTGTAATTCAGTTTTTAACAATGCGATACCTTCCTTAACAAAAGGCCGTTCTGCCTATTTTTGGATAATATATCAAAAAATCGAAACAATTCAGGTGTAAATTTTATAAATTGGATATCTGTTTAATTTAACCAAATTTTTATTATTTAGAACAAACTAATCTGTTTGAATTTATTTGATAATTCTATTTTTATTTTTGTTTTTTTAAAGAGTAAATTATATTTATTAAAATATGTTGACTTTTTTATTTAAGTGTAATAAAACTTCGTGTAATTAAGTGTGAATGTTAATAAAACTAAATAAAATCTCTCTTACAATTATAGAATGGGAATCAAAAGGAATGAAAATAAATCGTTTGATCGTGAGTTTGTTGCTATTGTCATTATGGCTTAGTGTGGCTGATGCTGGAAATTTTATGCCAAATGGGCCTTATGTGATGTGGGTTGATGAGGGCGATGAAACTGACGTTTCTGAGAATGAAGAAGCTGATGCTCCTGATGATGTAGAGGTTAATAGAATTAATATTTCTGAAATTGATGAGGCTCAGACTCAAACAATAGTTTCTCTTCCTATTGTAGAGAGTGTTTTGCCAGGTTCAGGGCAGGTGTTGGATTTAGGAGGGGATCAAGAGTGTTTCGATGAAAATGAATTAGTACTTTTTCCACAAAAAGAGGTTTTTACAATAGATTCTTTGTATGAATTCATTAAGCAATTTAAAGATTCATTGATAGAAAATAGTTATATAAAATTATTCTTAAAGAATAAATTGTATAAAACGTTTCTAAGTTATTGTATTTCTAGAAGCTTCGCTCCTCCTTGGAACCAGCGTGAATTGTCAATCGTAAATCTTGATAAGATTATTCTTTTAGCGCTTGTGTTTGAGGATAATCAGCAAAGACGCTATCAGTATATTTTAGGATTAAAAGAGAAAACTAAGGATCAATCTCTTCAAAATATCTATACGCAATTAACAAAAGATTTTGAAAATGTCATTGAGTTTGATTCTTTTATTGAATTTATCTCACAAATTAATGAAGAATTGGCTCAAATTTATGTATCACTAGCCGATAATATAGAATTGCATTCTGAAAATGATTTACCGCTGGCTGTTAAAAGAGCCATAAAAAAATTATGTCACTTAAGTAAAGTGCAAAATATTAGGCATCCAAATGTATCTATTGGTTGTGGTGTTTCTACTTGTTTTTCAGGTGTAAAGACAGTGGAAGATTACTTAAAATCTCTTTTTAAATATGAATTGGAGTCTTTTGTAGAAAAAATGAGTTTAATATGTAAAAAAAATAAATTTGATTTTGCAGAAAGGATTTCTTTTTGTTTTTTATCATTGAATAATATGAAAATTGATGATTATGATAGTTTTTATTATGTTCCTTACTTTAACAAAGAAGGTTTTTTGAAGATCAGGTGTGATGCATCTGAATGGAGTGAAGTACGAGTTGGTTTTCCTTCTTATCACAACATACTGAAATCTTTTTTTTATGAACCTTTTGGTCAAAATGTAGAGAAAAGCAAAGGGTTGCTTTCGTTTGCTGAGAGTGTTTTGAAAAAAATCGAAAAAAATCCTGATGATTTCAAACATGAATTGGGTGATTTGTTCGATTTTTATGAGACTTTTTTTGATGTGTTTGCATATGATGAAGCCTATAAAGTGTATTCTATGATGAGAGGATTATTGGATCAATCTCTTTTAGTTTACATGAATGAAAATCTTTCATCCGCTGATAACAGTATTTTGCAGCTCTATAGAAAAATGACTTATGGTAATGATTATATTAAGTTTTTAGACGCTTGCGTGTATCAAATGCCTTATGTTTATCAAAAAGCCATTCATGGTAAATTTTCAGAACAAAATAAAGATTTTATTGCGCCATTAGAGCTTGAGTTTTTGATAGAAAAAATAAATGAGTTTTATCAGAAGTTAGTTCATAAATTTAAATATTGTCCGTCAACTGATCATAAATATCGTTATGATACTTACGGGCTTGAAGATCTTTATACAAATATTCAAATGCTTGTTTCTAATGGTTCAGCTTGTTATAGGCCTCAATATACTGCTTTGAATTGTGCTGTACGAGAGTTGCCTGTTGGTTTGAATGATGATAAGCATGTGGGTAATTTTGGTCATATCGTCGAGCATTTTGATCCTAATGATGCACATTATTATAATAGTCAGTTGAAGCCTTTTTCATCTGAAATGAAAAGATTTGAGCAAAAACCATGTGGTGAAATAAGTTTCTTCCGTAAATATCCTTGCAAGTTTATAACTGATAAGGAAATCGATTCTTATTATAACCGTGAAGAATCGTATAACGTTTATAATAAAGGTTATGGGGGCAAAGATCCTAGTTGCGGCAGTAAGATTTATTATCAAGATAGTGTAGGGTAACCTTAATAAGCTACTTTAATAGACTTCTTTTGAAACTTTACTATTGTGGCCGATTGATGTGTCGTTTCGGTGCTCAGATCCTCATGTATGAAGAATACACAAGGGAACCCGTGCCGAACTTCTATTACTCGCCTCACATTAATGAGTTTCGAAAGAAGTCTAATATTTCACCATAAACATATGTTCTATGACCATAATTATTTTAATTGAAACTATATGTGTTTTTTAATTTTTTTCAGCTTGCCTTAGGTAATTCAATTTCTAGTAATTCAACACTTTCTTCAACAACATTCAAAACATGATAATGAATCGAGAAATAACTTGAAAAAATCACTTATAAATTGATGAATCGTATTTTATGCTAAATCATCTTAATTATTTATTAATTCTTTTTTGTTAACATAAAACTAGGCATGTTAATGGAGAATTAAAATGAAAAAAAACATTCTATTATATTTTTCAATTTTTTTATTATGTTTAAGTGGTCCTAAAGTTTATGCGATAACTGAAGATGATCATCCTGAAATTCAACAAGAAAAGTTAAAAATAATTGATGAAATGGTTGCACAAAAAGAAAGTTTTTTTGATCCACTTTATGTTGAAAAAAATATAGAATTGTTACGCAAAGACTTAACAAAAAATTTTCCTGATTATGTAGAAAAATTGGGTGAAGATAGTCAAAAACTTGAAGATATATATGCTCAATATATAACTGATTTACGCTCCAAAAATATTGAAAACTCTTCAAATATATTGCGTATTAATTTAGGGAAGATGTCTTTAGGCGATCTTATTTTTTATAGAAAATTTATGACATCACCGTTGGGTATTAAGAGCTTGAAATTTCAAACCGATTTTATACATGAAATACCAGACCCTAAATTTAAATCATTGGCTGATCTTATCATCAAACTCCCGGCGAAGGAATTGCGGGAAAAAAGCTTGGCCGAAGTATATGTAAAATTATCAGGTCTTAAAAGGTGGATTCAAGCGAGTAATAGGCGTGTAATGCAGTCAATGATTGCCCGGGCGCCATAGTATAAAACAATCATTCGAGATACGATGATAAAGGATGAAAAAAAATATATTCGTGTGGCTATTGCTTATGCAAAGTCACATTTTACTGAGGCTGAGCTCACTGACATTATTTCTTTTTATAATAATCCATTTTTCAAGGGAAGAAATAAAAAGTTGAAATATGTCGAAAAAGAACAACCTATTAAAAAAGAAAAAAATACGTTTTTAGATATTGCAAAGCGAGCGATTCAGCAAGGATTAAACAAAGAGTACTTTGAAAAATATGTTGTCTCCTTGGAGAAATAAAATTTCGTGTTAATAGCAAAAATAGCTGAAAACATCATATGTCAGCTTGCTTTTGGCAATTCAATTTCCATTAGCTCAACACCTTCTTCAACAACGTCACCAACATGATAGTGGATAGAGATTATTTTGCCATCATTATGCGCACGAATAATATGTTCCATTTTCATGGCTTCTAGAATAACAAGCTCTTTACCTTTTATAACATCGTCACCAATATTCACTAGAATATCAACGACTTTCCCGGTCATTGGTGCCATGGTGTGGCCAGCATCTTTGCTATGATCATCGCCTATTAAAAATGAATCAGGTTTTTTGAAACTTAAGATCTGACCTTCTGAAATCAATATATATGATTGATTTTGAATATAAAAATCAACATGAAACGTATTGTTGTTGATTGTAATTGAAAGTTTTTTGGCTTTTAGAGTCCCTTTAATTTTATAGGTTTGATCCAATGTCATTAAAAAGGAATCACCCAAATGATTAATAACGATATCTTGCATGACATCGTTATATTGTAATTTTAGCGTTTCTGTTTTGGGCATATTAATACGAAAATTATCACAAATTGACCAAGGTGAATTTTGATCGGAAGGCTGACGTGATAAAATAATACCTAAAGCGATACTTAACCAATGCATCTCTTTAGGTTCAAAAGCGGGTGGTAATAATTCACTTAAATGGCGGTCGATAAAAGTAACATCTACATTCCACGCTTGAATTTGAGGATGAGTTAACAAATGACGTAAGAAGGGAATATTTGTTTTAACACCTCCAATGATTGTTTGCTGAAGGGAGGCTTCTAGTTTTTTGACCGCTTGATCTCGATCTTCTCCCCATACGACTAATTTCCCGATCATGGGATCAAAATAATGACTAATTTTGTCAAATTCTTGAACACCAATGTCGATTCGTTCATTAGGGAAGGAAAGGGGGCTTAGGATGCCGGTTGAGGGTAAGAAATTTTGAGAAGGATCTTCGGCATAAAGACGGGCTTCCATCGCATGCCCTATGGGCGCGTCAGGTCGCTGTTCGCGTTGTAGGGGTTTGCCTTCAGCCACCCAAATTTGCCACGCCACAAGATCAAGCCCTGTGATCATTTCGGTCACGGGGTGCTCAACTTGCAATCGTGTATTCATTTCCATGAAATAAAAATGGTTGTCCTGGTCGAGTAAAAACTCAACGGTACCTGCCCCTAAATAATTGACGCTCTCGGCAGCTTTCACAGCTGTTTGACAGATTTTTTCGCGTAATTCAAAAGGAAGGTTTACGGAAGGTGCTTCTTCTATAATTTTTTGATAACGACGTTGCAGGGTACATTCACGCTCAAAAAGATGAATCACATGACCGAAACTATCACCAAATACTTGTACTTCAATATGGCGCGGGTTTGAAAGATAGCGTTCAAGAATAATACGTGAATCACCGAAAGATGATAAAGCTTCGCGTCGGCCTGAATGTAATTGGGGTAAAAAATCTTCAACTTTATGAACGATTTTCATACCTTTGCCACCGCCACCAGCGGATGGTTTTAAGATAAGTGGAAAACCGATTTTTTGTGCTTGCTCTAAAAGATAAGCATCATCTTGATTATCGCCTTCATAGCCAGGTAATAGGGGCACGTGACTGGCTGCCATTAATTTTTTGGACGCCGCTTTGTCACCCATTTGACGAATAGTGATGGATTTAGGTCCTATAAAAATTATATTGGCCTGTTCAACTTTTTCTGCAAAATCAGCATTTTCAGATAAAAAACCATAGCCAGGATGGATGGCATCAGCTTTTATGTCTTTTGCAATTTGTATAATTTTATCTTGGTTCAAATAAGTTTCTTGAGCCGTGAGACCTTGTAGTGAAATGGCATGATCAGAAAGTTTGACATGTTGTGCATTTGCGTCTGTATCCGCATAGATGGCAATGGTTTTGATGCCTAATTTTTTGCATGTGCGTATGACACGACAGGCAATTTCACCACGATTGGCAATTAAAATGGATTTTATGTTTTTATTCATCATGTTAATCATATTTATTTCTTTGCAAATTCTTTTGTCCAGGCAGGTTGTCTTTTTTCAAAGAAAGCATTCAGGCCTTCTTTGCCTTCGTTTGAAGCGCGTCTTTCAGCGATAATTTTTGATGTTTCTTGTTTGAGTGTATCGATTGATATAGTTGTTCCAAGATCAAAAATAAGTTTCTTGCTTATTTGCTGGGCGATGGGATCACCATTTAAAATTTGGGCTAACATTTTGTCTGTTTTTTCTTGGAAATCTAAATCATTCCAGGTTTGGTGTACAAGTCCCATGTCTAAAGCGTCTTTGGCTGAAAATAATTCGGCGCTTAATAGGTAACGTCTCGCGTGGCGTTGACCTATTGCATTAATAATGTAAGGGGCAATGGTTGAGGCAACCAATCCTAGTTTTACTTCGCTTAATGTGAAGTTTGTTTTTTCGTGTGCAATAACGATATCGCAGCAAGCAATAAGCCCAACGCCGCCACCATAAGCAGGGCCCTGAACAATAGCAATTGTGGGGCGTGGAAAAGCATTCAACTTTTCAAGAAGGGTGGCAAGCTTAAAAGCATCTTGGTAATTGGCGTCTTGATCTAAGACGGCCATGCGTTTCATCCAATCAAGATCCGCTCCTGCACAAAAGCTTTTGCCATTGGCTTTTAATACAAGGCATCTAAGGTCGTTGATTGTGCCAAAGTAATCAAGTGCATCCGTAAGCTCTTGAATGAGCAGCTCATTGAAAGCATTGTGTTTTTCTGGACGGTCAAGGGTTATAAAGCCTCTGTGCAATGCATCAATTTCTATGGTGATATTTATAAAAAGTTTCATGATCTACATTCTAAATATGCCAAAACGACTTTCTGGAATGGGGGCACCTAAACAAGCATGCAATGCAAGGCCTAATACACGCCTTGAGTCAGAAGGTGCAATGATACCATCATCCCAAAGGCGTGCGGAAGAATAATAAGGGCTACCTTTTGCTTCAAATTGGGTACGGATTGGGGCTTTAAATGCCTCTTCTTCCTCACGCGTCCAATCTTTGCCTTCGCTTTCCATTTTATCGCGACGAATCTGAGAAAGAACACTTGCTGCTTGTTCTCCACCCATGACTGAAATACGCGCATTGGGCCACATAAACATAAAACGAGGACTATAAGATCTGCCGCACATACTATAATTACCAGCACCAAAAGAGCCACCAATGACGAGTGTTAATTTAGGGACATCAGCACAGGCAACAGCATTTACCATTTTCGCACCATCTTTGGCGATGCCTTGGCTTTCATATTTGCGTCCAACCATAAAGCCATTGATATTTTGAAGGAAAAGAAGCGGTATTTTGCGTTTAGCGCATAATTCAATAAAATGTGCACCCTTTTGGGCAGATTCGGAATATAAAATGCCATTATTGGCTACAATACCAATGGGGCAGCCCATTAAATGTGCAAATCCTGTAACGAGCGTTTGACCATAAAGGGCTTTAAACTCATCAAAAGCGCTTTGATCGACAAGACGTGCAATAATTTCGCGTACATCATACGTTTTACGAGGGTCTGAAGGAACAATATAGTCAAGTTCATGCGGCGAATAGAGGGGTTCTTTAATGGGTTTTAAGATGACGTCATGTGGTTTTTGGCGGTTAAGATTAGCCATAATTTGACGTGCAATTATAAGAGCATGTTGATCATTTTCAGCGTAATGATCGGCAACACCTGATATTTTGCAATGTACATCAGCGCCCCCCAAATCTTCAGCGCTCACAATTTCGCCGGTGGCGGCTTTGACAAGGGGAGGGCCTGCTAAAAATATTGTGCCTTGGTTGCGCACGATGATTGTTTCGTCTGACATAGCGGGTACATAAGCACCGCCTGCAGTACAAGACCCTAAAACGACTGCTATTTGTGGAATGTTTTTAGCAGACATGCGTGCTTGATTGTAAAATATACGACCAAAATGATCGCGGTCTGGAAAGACTTCATCTTGCATAGGTAAAAAGGCACCGCCCGAATCAACAAGATAAACACAAGGTAAATGATTGGTTTCAGCGATTTCTTGGGCACGTAAATGTTTTTTAACAGTAATCGGATAATAAGTGCCGCCTTTGACGGTTGCATCATTAGCAACTATCATTGTGGGTCTACCATGAATGGGGCCAATACCAGTGATGATGCTACCTGCTGGAACATCATCATTATATAATTTGTAGCCTGCGAAAGCTGAAAGCTCTAAAAAAGGGGCTCCTGGATCAATGAGTGCGTTAATTCGTTCGCGTGGCAGAAGTTTACCGCGTGCAGAATGTTTAATACGCGCTGATTCAGAACCGCCTAATTCAATTTGTTCAGCCTTAATGCGTAATTCTTCGACCAATGTCTGCATGGAGCTTGCATTACTAATAGATTGATTTTCTTTAAGGTTTAACGTTGATGATAATGCGTTTAAACTCATTAATATATCCAATTCTTTAAATTGCTTAGGATTTTAAGAGTATAAAGCCAAGACGTGCGTTGTGTCAATTTTACGCAAGATAATTTTTTGAAATTAACTTTCAAAAATAAGATGCATTTTGAATTTTAATTCTTTATTTTTTATTTTGGATGTAATAAACTAATATAAGTTTGAGTCTGTTCTTTAATCCAAAATATTAGGTGTGAAAATGAATGTTATAAAAATTTTTATGATGTGCGTTCTTGTTTTCAACGCATTCATTCCTTTTTCATATGCAGCTAAAGAAGGTCCGTCTTCCTCTGACTTAGGATTAGAAGATGATAATCCGATTAAAAAAAACAAATGTCCTGATTTCACATTTGATAAAATTATTGATGAATTATTAACAGGTTCTGCGGACATAAATCATGATGTTTTAGGACATGAAAAATCGTCTTGGGCATTAACGAGAGAAGGCGATCATGATCAATGGCGTGATGTTTTAAAGAAAGATGCTGTGATCAAAAGAATTACTAAATATCCATATTTAGCGATTGATGATTTGTATATTAATAAAGAAGATATTTTAAATGCTCCTGCTGATTCTGGGTTAGATTCTGAAGTAGTGTCTAAGTCAGAAAAAAAAATATATATTTCCGGAGCAGAAACAAAAATGTATTGTGATTACACAATTACTTACGAAAATAACGCATTAGAATTTACTGTTTTTCAAGAGTTAGAATCTGTTGATCCTACTAAATATTATGAAGAAGAGTTGCAAAATGAATTGCAACAAGTAATTGAAGATACAAAATTTCAACGAGAAGAAGAATATGAGAGGGACGTTAAACTATTAGCTGAACAAATAGCATATAATCAAGCTACAAAAATACAAAAAAATAATACTGGGCTTTTTAAGGGTATTGTTTTAGGTGGATTATTGGGATTAGGATTAACGTATTTTGTTGTTAAAAATGATTCAACTATTTAATAAAAATATCTTGATAAAGCAAGATTTTTCAGTTAGTAAAGCATCACTTATTTGTTTTTATAGGAGTGATGCAATCATGTTAACAGTTTTAAAATTAGTTTTGTGTTTAAATGGGGCCTATGGTCTTAAGGTTGGGGATGTAACATATCAATGTGCCATTGGAAAATCAGGCATTATTGAAAATAAAGTTGAAGGTGATGAAGGAACGCCAGTGGGTCGTTTTCATCTTAAAAACCTTTATTATAGAAAAGATAAATTTGTAGAAGAACCTCAGACGGGATTGCCCAAAATCGAAATTACACAAGATTTAGGATGGTGTGATGAGCCAACACATCCAGAGTATAATCGTCCTGTAACTTCATCCTTTGATTTTTCTCATGAAAAAATGTGGCGTGAAGATGATCTGTATGATTTGGTCATTGAAATAGACCATAATTCGGATCCCGTCGTGCCGGACAAGGGAAGTGCTGTTTTCATTCACGTTGCCAGAGAAGGTTACACACCAACAGCAGGTTGTATTGCACTAAAAAAAGAAGATTTGCTAGAAATATTAAAAATGGTTAGTCGGCGTGTAATATTAGAAGTTAAAAACCCTGGGATTTTCGATTAAAAATTGTATTTTCTCTCTTTCCGCGGCAAATTCCGTGGGATTATTGTGAAGATGGTGTTCGTCGTTGCGAGTGGCGGAGCCACGTGGCAATCCAGTCTTAAAATTAACATTTAAAACTTTTTAAAGGTGTTTTTTCTGGATTGCTTCTTCGCTTTCTGCTCATCGCAACGACGGAATCCTTGGTTTTTCAATAAGATCAATGTCGCGTTCGTGTATAATTTCATTTATCAGTCAAAGCGATCCAGATGTAATTAAATTTTTCATGACATTTTTCCAAAATTTTAAGTAAATCTGGATCAAAATGACCTTTAGGATCGATGCGATCATCACCTTTTAAAAGGATATCCATTGTCTCTGTATGTGAATATCCTTTTTTATAGGGACGTTCAGAGCGTAACGCATCATAAATATCGGCAAGTTGAACAATGCGCGCTGAAAGTGGAATTTCGTTTCCTTTTAAGTGTCGCGGATAACCGGTTCCATCCCATTTTTCATGGTGACAATAAGCAATATCTGCAGCCATTTTGAGGCGATCAGATTGGATAAGTATTTTGTAACCATAATAGGTGTGAAGGTTCATTTCAGCACGTTCTTCAGGATTCAGTTGCTGTTGTTTTTTAAGAATAGCTGAATTGACGCTCATTTTGCCAACATCATGCAATTGAGCGCAATATCGAATTTCATCACAAAATTCTTTAGGCATGCCGTATTCTTGAGCCAACACATAACTATATTCATTGACACGGACAATATGGTTGCCGGTAACTTCGTCGTGTAATTCAGCCGCTTTCGCCAATAATTCGATTGATATTTTAAACGCTTGTTCAGTTTCTTGTTGTTGCTCTGTTATAATTTTGCGTTGTTTTTCGAGCAATCTATTTTTCTTTTCGAGTTCTTTTTTCTTGAGGGCCATTTTTTCATGCGCATCAATTCGTTCGATTGCGCGACCAATAATATGGTTTACAGCTGAAATAAATTTTAATTGTGCAGATTCAAAAGGAATGGGGGATTTAACACCTTTTAGACGTCTATTGATTAATTGCACGACGCCAATTGTTTTGCCTTCAAAAGTGCTTAAGGGAAAGGCCATAACAGATTTGCTTTTATATCCACTTTCTTGGTCATAAGAGGGATTAAAACGATAAGGAAGATCGTTCTGAAGCGTATAAACATCGTCAATAAGTACGTATTTCCCTGAAACAGCGACATAAGATGCAATCGCAGGTCCGTTAATGTCAATGTTAAAACCGGAGTGGGAGAGGGGCATTTTATCATTTTGAATAGAAACGGGCTCAAGCCACGTTTTTCTTTTTTTGCGTAAAATATAAATAGTGCCTGCTTCAGATTCTGTTGCCTTACGTAATTTGATGAGTATTTTATCTAGAAATAGAGAAAGAGATTCTTCTTTTATTTGCTCAACATATTCAATGAATTCTAGTATTTTATTCATTTTAAACCCCATGAGAGTATTTTAATATGTTTTTTGTGGGGATACAAGGTTTATGGAGGGCGAACGTGTGATGCAAAAAAAGCCATTATTTCTTGAGGATAAATCTTAAAATAATGGCACTTTAAAAAAAAAATGTACTTTTTTTTGTTTTATTTAGGGGTTCCTACAAGGGTGATAATGTTTGATTTTTTGCCATTAATAAAAAGCGTGCCTTTAGGTTCTTTGCGATAGGATATATTACTACCTAATCGATTATCCATAATAAGTTCAATGCTTTCATTATCATTAATAAGTGCTTCAAGAGTCATTTTATCTGCATCATTTTTAAATGTAAATGTGGCTTCTTTTGTTTCAAAAGTTCCATCTAAAAGTTGATTTATAGGGGAAATAAATGGTCCAGATTTATTCGAAAAAATTGGTTTATATTTTGATACATCTATTAAAAGTATTTCATCTTTTAATTTGTAATCATTTAGATATACATCGTATTGTGCACGGATGGTGCCATTGGCAAGATCTTCTTTTTCTCCATTGCAGATGATTTTAACTATTGGTGTTCTGTCTGGAAGCATGTTCCCTAAGTCATAATCACTGATGCGAAGCGATAATTTGTTTCTTATTTCGGTGGCGTCAGATAATCTGCTAAAAGGATTGTAAAACCTAAACTTATCAGCATTTAATAATTTTATAATATCTGAACAATCATCTTTGTTTGAAAGAGTATATATACGTTCAAATTTATCCCTTACACTTTCCTCTAGCAAAAGTAGATACATGAAATTGCTGTCTTTTTGTGTTTTGTTGCTAAAAGATCTAAAAGGATATTCTTCTGGTCGCATTTCTAAATATTTTCTTCCTTCATCTTTTGCATGATTTAAAAAATGCCATATAGCAAATTTTCTTTTTTCTTCATCTGTAGATAGTGTTTCGGCATGATCGTATAAATCTTTGTACATATGAAGATAGGCGAAAGGATTAAAATATTTTCTTCCTTCACTTTTTCCATGTGTTAAATAATGATTTATAGAAAATTCTGTTTTTTCTTTATCTGTGGATAGTGTTTCAGAGTGATTGTATAAATCTTGGTACATATGAAGATAGCACAAAGCAATATCTTGTTCGTCATCGCTTCCAACTGCAATTAATGGTGTGTTCATAAAGCTTAAAGAAAGCATGGAAAGAAATGCTATAAGGGATAGTTTTTTTCTCATTTTAAAATTTCCTAAATTTACTTGATTGATTTTGAATAGATTTATAATATAAAAAATTAATTGAATCAATACGCAAAAAATACGTATTGATTTTTTTAAAAAATTATAGTTCTAACGAAAAACCATATTCTTGTTTAAAACTCTTTCCAACCTGCAAAAACTTGATTAAACTTTTAATATGAAAACATTATGTCTCTTTTTTGTATTTTTAGCTTTTTCGGTCAATATCCTGAATGCTATTCCTATTTTAAGGGTGTTTTTGCCCTCTCAAAACCCTATTGAAAAAGCTGGTTTTATTCTGGCGCAGAAAAAAGAATTATATGCAGAGAAAAATCTGAATGTTAATTTTATCGAAGCAAATCAAGAAGATCCGCTAACTGCTTTAGATTATGGTTTAGCTGATATTGTTCAAGAATCTTTACCGATTGCGCTTGCTAAAGGTGCTAAAAATCCTGCTTATACGCTTTATGCGCAATTATATCAAATGCCAACAACCACTATTGCTTGTATTAAACCGGGTGTTGAAAATCTTCAACAATTAGCGGGTAAAAATATTGGCTATTCCAGCCCTAAAGATTTGCTTAATACGCAGATTTGGTTTGCTTATACGGGGTTTAATATGGAGGGCGCAAATCCTTTATATAAATTCGAACGCTTCGATAATTTAGGCGAGGCTTTTAGTCGCGGTAAATTAAGTTGTGGTGTAATGGAACGTCATCAAGTACCCTTGGTAACAGCCAAAACGACAAGCCAATTTAGTTTTTTTAGTCCAACTTTCGAACAAGGTGGCGTTTTATCGGAAGGGTTATATATTAATGAAACGTCATTGCAATCACCTGATTTTAAATCCAATTTAGAATTATTTTTGAAAATTTCGGAAGCTGGTTGGCGCTATTGTTTTGAGCATAAAGAAGAATTCTATATGCAGATTCTAGACCAGAAATTTAAAGATATCATACCATTGGAAGTGGCATTGCGCACATTGTCTTTGATTGAAGAAAATTTTGACTTTAAAGCGCAGATTCCTTTTGGATTGGTTTCTAAAACTAAAATTAATTATACTGTGATTAATATGTTGAAAACACCAAACTATTCACAATTATCTGATTATCCGAAGAATTCATTTTTTTTGAATTAATATCATATTAAAAAAAGTTAAACAATTTACCAATCTACCGGACAATTTTAATTTTTATGATAGAAATTAGCGCCATACACCTTTGTTTTCCTGGACCCTGGATCCGCATTCGAGCCCTTTGGGCTCTCATTGGTCCAGGGAAACAGCTGGGGGAGACGTGTCATACTTATGGATAATGATATGGTAGCGGTCACGTAAGAGACGCCCCTAATGCCTGAGCACATCCCAATTTTGCCACCATTCTTGGGTGCTTGCCATATGGGGCAAAGGCATTTTATACAACGTTCTATAGACAAGAATGTTTTCAAGAACACGCTGAAGGTAATTACGGGTTTCGCCATAGGTAATGGATTCAATCCAATTGATGATATCAATGTTTTGAGCTAAAGGGTCACCGAATTCTTGACGCCAACGTGATGCAGGATTTGGTCCTGCATTATAGCCTGCAAGCATGATGGGATAAGTGCCGCTGTAATCATCAAGTAATTCCTTCACATGATGTGTCCCTATCGTTAGATTGAATTTAGGTTCAAAAATACGATTGATTTGGAAAGGAATCTTGTTTTTGTTTGCTGTTCTTTTGGCGGTGTCGTTCATAAGCTGCATATAGCCTTTAGCACCAGCAGAACTAAGTGCTTTTGAATCATACCGACTTTCTTGCAAAATCAAAGAATGAACTAAAGCATTATCGAGTTGGTTGGATTTAATGAGTGGTATTTGGTTTAATAGATGAAGACCGGGGTAAGCAATAAGCGCAATGCCTGGATGTTTATTTTGCGCATCACGACCAAAACGGACAGCCAATGCTTTCATTTTCAATTTATCAGCTAAAAGGGCGAGACTAAGCGTTTGTCCCGCTTCAGTGAGTGATTTGTTTACGTGAAACATAAGTAAAGATGCTTTATCGTCATCTTTGATATCATAAAGGAGTTGCGCAAATTGGACGAGTGGCAATTTATTGTCAGGCATTAAACTAGGTTTAATGGGCGTTAAATTGGGTTTCTGACTTATTTTTTGGGCAGCTAATTGACCATAAAAAGTCCAACCATAATCGATTGCTTTTTTATAATAATTTTTTGCCTCATTGGCATTACTCATATCGTCATAGGTGCGCCCCAACCAATAATAAGAACGACTAAGACTCATGCTTGATTTGACGGATTTAAGATGACGTTCAAAATGCTTGAGTGCATTTTTAGTGTTCTTAAGATAAACAAGAGAAATCCAACCACAAAACCATTCAAATTCAGAATATTTTTCCCCTTCTGTATAAGAATGTTTTTTCATTAATTGGTAAGTTGCTTCGTATCGTTTTTCTTTCATGTTTTCACGTGATTGAATTTGACGAATATTTTCCCATTTTTGTTGGTATTTTTGTTCTGGTTGATATTCTAATAAGATTTTTTGTGCCTCATCATTCATGCCTTTTGCCTGATAATGTGCTAATATTTGCATTAAAAATCCAGGATCTTTTTCAACTTCTTCAGGAATAGTACGCATAAATGCATTTATGGCATCAGGTGTGGATTGAATACCCATACGTGCTTCATAAAGCGCTAAATAATTTGGTGGGATGAATTTAAAGAGTCTTTTCAGCGCGTCTTTTTGGCCATCATCCAATAATCGTTGGGCGCGTTTTAAATGCGATTCTGGGTTTAAATCATTGGCGTAATTTTTAAGAAACTGGACTTCTTCATCAATTGTAAAATTATTATCTTGCCACGTTTTTTGAATATAATCATGAGCTTGTTGAATCTTTTGTGCATCTTGAAGTATTTTAATGTAAATTAAACGGCCTTTTTGAGTCAAAGGCGGAAATTTATCAAACCATTTACTGATAACCTTGTCGCCTAAGCTTGATGCTTCACGAATAAGTGCAAGTTCAGCACGTTTCTTAAGCTTTTCAAGTTCTGGCCAATCATTGTTAGTTAAAAGAAAAGTTTCAAATTCAACGAAAAAAGGTTGTGTGTTATCAGAGCTTAGATAATACCATTTAAAGGCATTTTCCCAAAAAGGATGTTTTTTTATATAAGCATTTTTTTGAGCTAGTTCTTTGGCTTTAACCCAATTATTCTTTTTTGCTTCTAAAAACAAAGGATTGAGTGCCTGACTCGTTTCATAAAGAAGATTCATCCCATAAAGCGTGGAGGCTGTTCTTTGCTTAGCAGGTTGATTGATTGCTTCTGATAAAAAAGAAGTGAGTGAAAAAAGAACAATTGATAGTATTTTAAGATAATTCATTAAATAAGGCTCCATATATTTTAATGGGTCTGCTGTTAATAGATATAGGTGATTATATCTTATTTCTCAAGTAGGGGTAATGGCATTTGTGTGAATATGTCTAGGTTTACGTTGATTAGGTAAGTTTCTAGCATGAAAATAAAAATTGTCTTGTAGATGGATTATTTAAGAAAACATTTTCGTAAATTCATTTATTAAAGTTAGGGGCTGTGGTCCTAAAATTCTAACAGCCCCCATACCATAAGGTTGTCTTTCTATACTCATCATTAATTAAATATTTTCATGAGCCGCCTATGCAAGATGCATTCGACGTCTCAAAATATTACTACCAATGACGATGATGATGTCTACGGTGACGATAATTATCATAATAATAACCATCATTGTAATAAGTTCTACCGCCAAAAGGTATGCTTAGAATAGCGCCAATACCTTCACCGATACCACCAAGAAGACCGCCGACAGCGCCGCCGATACCCTCAACAACACTTGGTCCTCTATCAACATATACACCGCAATAACCTGGGTTATTCATGCGAAAATTGTGGTATGCGCAAGTATTTCTGTAAGAGTGCGCATCAGCATTATTTGGTGTTAATGCAAACATTAAAACGGAAGCGCAAATTAAACTACGAATTATATTCTTCATTTTATCCTCCATAATTGTTTATAATTACATTATAGCATGTGTAATGTATTTATTAATATTAATAATTTTATTTTTTTATTATATGTATTAATAATTTTTTTCTTTAGGTTTAAATTTATCAAGAATTTTATTTTTTATGAGCGCGAGGATGGCTATGCTCATAAAGCTTTGTTAAACGTTTCTGATCGACTTCTGTGTAGCGTTGCGTTGTTGATAAAGACGAATGTCCTAAAAGCTCTTGAATGCTTCGCAAATCACCGCCATTGCCAAGAATATGCGTTGCAAAACTATGACGAAGGGCGTGAGGCGTGGCTGTTGGAGGCAAACCTAAGGCAAGGCGTAGTTTTTTCATTTGACGTTGAATAATGCCTGGCTGTAAAACTTTCCCTTTTTCACCTCTAAAAAGCGGTTGATTAGGATCAAGAACATAAGGACAAATCGTTATATAACCTTGAACACGTGTCAAAATAATTGGTAAAATAGGCACGATACGTTCTTTTTGCCCTTTCCCTTTAATACGCATAACATCTTTGCCGGATAAATCATTTATTGTAAGGCTCAACGCCTCACTTATACGAAGGCCTGCGCCATAAAGTAATGTTAAAACGGCTAAATCTCGTTGTTGAACCCATGGTTCTTCTTGAAAATCACCGATTGTGTTTAAAGCCGTTTCAGCATCCTCTACAATTAGTGCTTTGGGAAGGTATTTAGGCAATTTTGGATGTCGAAGTTTAAAAATTTCTTCGTTTTGCAATAATTTTTGTTGTTTTAAATACCTAAAAAAGCTTTTAATGCCTGAAATTGTGCGGGACGTACTTGTTTTTGCACGTTCATTTTGATGCAAATCGGCAAGAAAAGCACGACAATCCTGAAGTGTTAATTTTTCTAATCTTGGTAAATTTACAATTTCACCCCAATAAGAGGTCAAAAAATTTATAAATTGACCAAGATCACGTAAATAAGCCTCTAAACTATGTTTAGAAACACGTTTTTCGTGCTGCAACCAATTAGACCAAGATGCAACATAATGCTGCATTACAAAATAGATTGTCCGGTTTTCTTCCAATCATCTAGAAACTGACTTAAGCCTTTATCAGTTAAGGGGTGTTGAAAAAGCTGCCATAATATTTTGGGTGGAACGGTTACAATGTCAGCACCTGCTTTAGCGGCAAGTAATACATGATAAGGATGACGAATTGAGGCTGCTAATATTTCAGTCGAATACTCTGGATAATTGCCATAAATCTGAACAATATCATCAATTAAAGCCATGCCATCCTGATTGATATCATCAAGGCGACCAATAAAAGGTGAAATAAACGTAGCACCCGCTTTCGCGGCAATAAGGGCTTGAAGCGCTGAAAAACATAAAGTTACATTTACCTTGATGCCCTGATCGTGGAGTATTTTACAAGCTTTAATGCCCTGTGGTGTTGATGGCACTTTAATAACAATGTTAGGCGCAATTTTATGTAAAACAAGACCTTCTTGAACCATTTGTTCTGCTTCAATGGCAGTCACTTCTGCAGAAACAGGCCCTTGAATAAGCGCACAAATTTCTTCCATCACTTTAAAAAAAGGACGACCTGTTTGTGCAATAAGAGTAGGGTTGGAGGTAATGCCATCCACAATGCCTAAATCTGCTAAAGCACGAATGTCGTCAATGTTGGCACTATCTATAAAAAATTTCACGAAATTCTCCTTAAGCGTTATCTACTTATTTATGTATATATCTATATACCTAACATTTTTGGCATTGTGAAGGTTATAAGGATGTTTTTCACGCTGTTATTTTTTTAATGATGCGCATTAAAGTTAATTTTTTTATCTGAAAATAATTTTTTCATGTATTTGTTTTTTAATTATTTTTTATTTTCAAAAAAAACCATTTACATTATATTAATTATTTTGTAATATTTAATGACATCGTCTTGTTTTATAGTTTAAAATTTTAACTTTATCTGAGGGTATACTATGAAAAAAACTATGTTATTTGTTCTTTCTCTATGTTTTTCTCAAAATATTTTTTCAGCAGATAAGGATCTCGAAGGATTAGCGCATGAAAGTTCTTCAATTTCAGACGATACACCTATGAATGCATTGCTGTCAGTTGAAAAAACTGACAATGAAATACAATTGCCTAAACTTTCCGATGAATTACATGATCAAATTCCTTCCTTTTCTTGCGAAAAGAATAGAAGAGTTCCTGGAAGTGTATTGGTAAAAAATTTTAAAAAACAAAACAGTAAGTTGTTGCGTCGTAATATGTTTAAAAAAAAGTATGATCAGTTGTTTTATCAAAAATATGTAGAGCTTCATTTTGATTCGATGCAGGGTGGTTCATTTAACATAGACATCAATCAAAAAAATGAAGATGATATGGAAAATGATATTATAGAAGAAGGGTATGATTTTGGAGATGACGATTTTCCTCCAATCGAAGATATAGATTATTTTGGCAATTTAGAAGAAGAGCTTTTATAATTTCAATGCATTAATAATTAAAGGCAAAAAATATCTTGAGTTTTTTGGCTTTATGTTTTATTGGTTTACATCCAGTTTTGATTTGCTTTTATAAAAATGAAATAATTTCAAGGGAAGAATTTGCAAAAACAACCATTTTATGCTTCTTTATTATTTCCAAGACCTTTTGGTGCTCTTTACACCTATGCCATACCTGAAACAATGCCCAATCTACAGCAAGGTGATTTTGTTTTAGCGCCATTAGGGCGAGGGCAGGAAATTGGCATTGTCTGGACAATCAACGATCAAAAACCAAATTTTCCAAATCTTAAAAATTTAATTCAGCATTTTCCTTTGCCGCCTTTTTCAGGTGCCATGCAAAAATTAATTGATTGGGGCGCTGATTATTATTTTTTTCCGAAAGGACTTGTCTTAAAGCTCGCTTTACCCACAAAAGAAGCAATAACCTATGCACCTATGGACGAATTTTATTCCTTAAAAGAAGGAATTGATTACGGAAAATTGACGCAAGAACGCCAGAAAATAATAGAACATTTAAAAACACATAAAGCGCAAAAATTACATGATATTTTAGAAGCAACAGATGTATCGCGTGCTGTTTTTAAAGCAATATACGACAAAGGTTGGATTGAAAAAGAAGAAAAACCACAAATCTTTTTAAAAGATATTGATTACGAATACATTCCGCCCGTTTTGTCTGAATCCCAAAAAGAAGCATCTGTCGTTCTTCAAAACCAAGTGCGTGATGCCGTTTATCAGGTCACTTTATTAGATGGTGTAACAGGTTCTGGTAAAACAGAAGTTTATTATGAAGCAATTGCAACCTGTTTAGAAAAAGGTAAGCAAGCACTTATTTTAATGCCTGAAATAGCATTGACATCTCAATGGCTAACACGTTTTGAAAAACGTTTTGGTGCTGAACCCACTTTATGGCATTCAGGGTTAACACCCAAAACCAGACGTGAAAATTGGCGCGCTTGTTTAGAAGGAAAAGCTAAAATTGTTGTGGGTGCAAGGTCTGCTTTGTTTTTACCTCTTTCTAAAGTGGGCTTAATCATTATTGATGAAGAACATGAGCCAAGTTACAAACAAGAAGAAGGTGTCAAATACCACGCACGGGACATGGCAATTATGCGCGCGAAATTTGAGCAATGTCCTATTGTGTTGGCAAGTGCAACACCTTCGCTTGAGACTATTTACAATGTAAATAAAGGGCGATATCACCATTTGATTTTAAATGATCGATTTGGTGGCGCTACTTTTCCCGACGTAAAAATAATTGATTTGCGACAAATCAACCTACCCAAAGGATTTTGGCTTTCAGAACCTTTGCTTAAAGAAATGAAATTAAATCTTGAGCGTAAAGAGCAAACGTTACTCTATTTAAATAGGCGTGGTTATGCACCTTTAACTTTATGTCATAAATGTGGTTATCGCGTTAAATGTCGCCAATGCAGTACTTGGCTTGTAGAGCACCGTAAAAAACAGCATTTGGTTTGTCATTATTGTGGGTATGAAGAAACAATACCTACCATTTGTCCTGAATGCCAAAATCAGCATAGCTTTATGGCGTGTGGACCAGGTGTTGAACGCGTTTTAGAAGAAACGCGAAAACATTTCCCTGAAGCGAATATTTCAATTATGTCGAGCGACCATATTTCAAAATGGTCAGATATACAAACGCTTGTTGCAAAACTTGAGGCACGTGAAATTGATATTTTAATCGGCACGCAAATGGCAAGCAAGGGATATCATTTTCCACATTTAACGCTTGTGGGTGTCATTGATGGCGATAACGGTATAGCAGGTGGTGATCCACGCATTGCGGAACGTACATATCAGCTTTTACATCAAGTAGGTGGCAGAGCAGGGCGCGCAGATTTAAAGGGGCAAGTAATGATTCAAACATACGTTCCCGAACAACCCCTGATTCAAGCATTAAAAAAAGAAAATCGTCATGAATTTGTTGAGGTGGAACTTAAAACGCGTGAAGAATGGGGATTGCCCCCCTTTGGTCGAATGGTTACGTTTTTATTTTCCGGACGAAACCAAAACGAAGTTATAAAAATTGCACAACAATTTGTTCAAGCTGCCCCAATTGTTGAAGGAATCGATGTATTGGGACCAGTGGAAGCACCACTCCAATTCATTAAAGGACGCTATAGATTACGGGTTTTATTAAAAATAAAAACAGGTCTTTCAGCACAAAAGTATTTAAGTTTATGGAATGATGGTTTTAAGGTGAAATCTTCTGTAACGATTGATATAGATATTGATCCATTTAATTTTTTATAAAACAATAATGTTGTTTTTTGGCAACGTATAAGACATTTCTTGTTATATTTAAATTTTTCTTTACTATTTACTATAAAAAGTATAAAATAAGTCTTGCATATAAACTTTAAATGTACTACTAATTATTAAATTTTGATGAATCAAGGAGAAATCATGTCAGATACAGTACAAAAGACAAATATACTTGAACTTTTGAGTTACACTTCAGAAATTGTTGCTGCACATTTAGCAAACAATAGTCTTCCTGTTAGTGAAATTCCATTATTAATTCAACAGATCTACCAAAGCCTTTCAACTGTTGAATCAGGACGCGCACGTTTTGGCGAACGCCCACAACCAGCTGTGCCTATTAAAAAATCAGTGACACCAGAACATATCATCTGTCTTGAAGATGGTAAAAAACTTAAAATGTTAAAACGTCACTTAAAAACATCCTTTAACATGACACCAGAAGAATACAGAGAACGTTGGGGCTTATCCTCAGACTATCCAATGGTTGCACCAAATTATGCAAACCAAAGAAGCTCACTCGCAAAAGACATTGGTCTTGGCCGTCGCCGTTTGAAAGCTGCTTAATAGTCGAGCTAACATAAACAAAAGGCCTTAATTGGGCCTTTTTGTTTTGTTTGAATGAAAATGAATACTGCTTTAGAAAAAATCTGCCTTGAAAAAGGATTAAAAATGACAGATCAACGACGTGTGATTGCACGTGTATTGTCTGAATCATTTGACCATCCTGATGTTGACTCTGTATATCAAAGGGCATATCTTATAGATTCTAAAATTAGTATTGCAACTGTTTATCGCACATTAAAACTTTTTGAAGAAATAAATGCTTTAGAAAGACATGATTTTGGTGGTGCAAAAGCGCGTTACGAAACTATTTCATCGGAACATCATGATCATCTTATTGATATTGAATCAGGAAAAGTGATTGAATTTCATGATGAAGAAATTGAAATACTTAAAACAAAAATAGCCGATCGTTTAGGGTATAAATTGGTTGATCACCGATTGGAACTTTATGCAGTTCCGCTCAAAAACAAGACTTAAAAAAACAAGTATAAAAATTAAGCAAAATAGGTTATTTTTATCTTTTGAACTTTATTTCTAAGAGAGAAAAATTTGTTTGAACCATCATTAAAAGTTACAGAACCTTACAATCTTGGGTCATTGCGCACAGGTGATTTGGAAGTCAGACTTGCTGAAAACCCCAAAGAAATTGAGGCTGCTCAAAGATTACGTTATCAAGTATTCTACGAAGAAATGCAAGCGAATGCATCTCCATTAGTTGCAAGGCTTAAAAAAGATGTAGATCCTTTTGATGCTTATTGCGACCATATGCTTGTATTTGATCACTCTTTACGCGAAAATGGTGTTTCGCCTGTCGTGGGTACTTATCGTTTATTACGACAAGAAATTGCCGAAAAACAGACTGGTTTTTACTCTTCTCATGAATACGATATTTCCGTACTAAAAGAATATCCTGGTGAGATTTTAGAACTTGGTAGATCTTGCGTTCATGCAGATCATAGGTCACGTCCTACATTACAGCTTTTATGGCGTGCAATTGCCGCTTATGTTAATTATCACCGTATTGAAATACTTTTTGGATGTGCAAGCTTTCCAGGCATTGACACAAAAGCGTTAGAACAACATCTTTCATTTTTATATCACCACCATTTAGCGCCACCGGCTATGCGTACACGTGCTTTGCCAGATCGTTACGTATCCATGCAAAACGTTGATTATCATAATATCGACCCAAGAAGGTTATTTCTAACCTTACCGCCCCTCATCAAAGGATATTTACGTGTGGGTGCCTATATTGGTGATGGTGCAGTCGTCGATAATGATTTCAATACCACTGATGTGTGTATTATTGTTAAAACTGAACTAATAGCGGATAAATACCTTAGATATTATGAGTTTGAAAAACCCTCAAATCACGAAAACACAGACAGAGACTGCACTGAATCTTAAAAGATTACATTCTTTGCCGTTAGCTTGTTTTCGCTTTACGCTTTTTGTCCTTTGGATGCTTGTTGTTTTATCAAGCCAAAGCATTTTATTGTTTTTTAAGCTAGATGCTGCCAAAAGATGGCCTATGGTTTTGCATAGGGTGTTTTGTTGGATTCTAGGTATAAAAATTGAAGTTCGAGGCAAAATATGTAAAGAAAAACCAACATTTTATGTCTCCAATCATGCCTCATACATTGATATTTTAGTAATTGGCTCTTTGCTGGAAGGTGCTTTTATCGCCAAAAAAGAAATCGAATCCTGGCCTATTTTTGGCTACGTCACGAAATTACAAGGAAGTATATTTGTTGAACGCAAAAGAACGAAAGCCAATACACAAAAAAACGAAATTTTAGAACGCTTACAGCAAGGTGGTTCACTCTTTCTTTTTCCTGAAGGCACGAGTAGCGACGGCAATCGCGTTTTGCCTTTTAAAAGCTCTTTATTTTCATTTGCACAAACATTACCCAATTTACCTATTCAGCCTATTTCTATATCATATGCAACTTTAAACGGTATTCCTGTTGGTCGTATGTGGCGCCCTTTTTTTGCTTGGTATGGCGATATGAATCTTATGCCGCATATGTGGCAAATGATGGGAATGGGCACATTAAAAGTTATTGTTGAATTTCATCCGCCAATGAAAGCTGAAATTCAGGGTGCAAGCCGAAAAGGAATTTCAACCTTGTGTGAAAAAGTGATTACCTTTGCTCATAATGATGCATTGCATACATGTTTTGATATTCAAAAGAAGAAGAAATCATAACTACCCAGATTATGGACAAATTCGTTGTCAGACCTACCCAGGAAAAAGAAATTGGCGGTACTCATGTACATAGTGGTACACGTCGTTTCGGGTCAAGGGTCTCTAGACTTTGCCTCATAATCTGGATAGTTAATTATATAGAGACCTAAAAATTGCAACAAATATCTTAATATTAATAACGAGTTTTAGACAATGACACAAAATCAAAAAAAAGTTTACATTAAATCATATGGCTGTCAGATGAACGTCTACGACTCTGACCGAATGGGTGATGCCTTATTAGCCAAAGGATATCAGAAAACAGAAAATCCAGACGAAGCTAATCTTATTATTTTAAATACATGTCATATTCGTGAAAAAGCGAGTGAAAAAGTTTACTCTGATTTAGGTCGGGCACTTGTCCATCGGCAAAATAGTTTTGATATGGGAAAACGTGTTTTTATTGCGGTCACAGGCTGTGTTGCACAGGCGGAAGGTCGTGAAATTGTAAGACGTGCGCCTTATGTTGATATTGTTTTGGGGCCACAAACATATCATCATTTGCCAGAGATGCTTGAAAAAGCAGCCAATGTTGTCCTTGAAAATCCAAAAAAAGGGGCAGGGCTTGTTTATACAGATTTCCCGTTAGAATCAAAATTCGATTTCCTTCCAGAAATATATGAAGTTCAAGGGGTTGCAGCTTTTTTATCTGTCCAAGAAGGATGCGATAAAATGTGCACTTTTTGTGTGGTGCCTTATACGAGAGGCGCTGAATATTCACGACCCATTAATGATATATTAAAAGAAGCAGAACGTTTGATTGTGCTTGGCGTTAAAGAAATTACCCTTTTAGGGCAAAATGTCACCGCTTTTCATGGAATATCACCCGATGGCACCAAAGAATGGTCTCTTGCTGATTTAATCGATCGCCTTTCATTATATCCTGAAATCCAGCGTATCCGTTATGTGACGTCTCATCCACGAGATATGGAGCAAGATATTATCGAGGCGCATCGTCATAATAAAAAACTAATGCCATATTTGCATTTACCCGTTCAATCAGGTTCTGATCGTATTTTAAAAGCAATGAACCGCAAATATACATCTAGTGATTATTTGAATTTGGTTAAACAATTCCAAGATGCATGTTCTGATATTGCTTTTGCCACTGATATCATTGTTGGTTTTCCTGGTGAAACCGATGAGGATTTTGAAGATACAATGAAGCTTATTGAAAAAGTAAAATTTTGTACGGCCTATTCTTTCAAATATTCACCTCGCCCTGGAACACCTGCAGCAACAATCGAAACGCAAGTGCCTGAAGACGTTAAAGATCAACGTCTTTATAGATTGCAAGCATTGTTGAATCAACAGCAGATAGATTTTAATGAATCGATCGTTGGTAAAACGATATCTGTTTTATTTGAAAAACCAGGCAAACATCCTGGACAAATAGTTGGCAGATCGCCTTATTTACAACCCATTCATGTGATTGGCTCAAAAGAGCTGATTGGTCAAACAAAACAAGTCAAGATTACAAGTCGAGAAGGCTTTAGTATGATGGGTATTTTGGTTGATGAATGAGACTTCTTTTTAAATTTTTCACTGCGGTCAATTGATATGTCTCTTCGCAATCTACGGGACAAAAAATGAAATTGCTTCGGTTTCACCTCTCCCCTTGTGGGAGAGGTCGCGACCAAAGGGAGCGGGTGAGGGGTATTTTACAATTTTGGAGACATGAGTATTTGTTTGAAATGCTTAGATTACGGCATGATGGTGTTGCTCTGTGTAAACGCTTTATTCACCCCTCACCCGTCGCTGTGCGCCGACCTCTCCCACAAGGGGAGAGGTGAAACCGAATTAGTAAAAAAATGTTCAAATGCAAAACTTATGTTGAAGATCTTTAACGTTTGATTTAAAAAAAACTGTATCCACAGGGCATATATTAAATCCTAAAGGTAATTGCTGTGCTGTAATTTGAGAAAAACCATATTTTTTATAAAAAGACTGGGCTGCCTGTAATGTGTCAACTGTTCCTAGATAAAGTTCATCGAAATGATGTTTATGTGCGGCTTTAACAAGTGTTGCCATTAATTTTTGTGCAACACCTTTTTTACGATATTGTTGCTCAACAAAAAATTTTTTTATTTCTCCGCGATGATTATCAATTTTTTTTAGGCCTATGCTACCGATGATAATTCCATTGTTATCTACAGCATACCAAAAATTATAGGAATTGTTATAGTAGAAATCTTCTTCAGCCTTTAAGATGCATGCGTTAATGTCGTCCGTAATAGGTAATAAAAATTCGTTTTTTTGAATATGTTCGATCATTGCAATAATTTGTTTACGAATCGTGCGCGATGTAGATAGGGTATGGATTTTGACTTGTGCGCGGATTAGCCTGCTTTTTTCAAGTGCTTCGCCGTATTTTTGAATGGCATTGATAATTTGGCTTTGGTCACTCTCTGTTAAAAATTCAAATGCACCCTTTATTTTTGAATCAGAGAATTCATCAATGTTTGTTATCTCAATTTGTCCTTTTTTTGAGATATATAAGTATTTTTCTCGTTTGTCCGTGCCTTCTTTAAAAGAAACAAGATCGTGTTCTACAAATGGTTCTTTAGATCAAATTTCGATAGACTTAGTCAATGAAGAAATTGAACGCGTCATTAGGAAAAATTTACGCGTAAATATGGAGCAAGTTTCTGCTGACAAAGTTAACGCATTGTGTCCTAATATCACTTACAACATACCAAATGGGCAATCTGTTCGGATGATACGTATCGGCGATTTTCCATTTTCACCTTGTGGGGGCACCCATGTTAATAGTCTTCAAGAATTGCAAGGACTCAAAATTACAAAGTTCAAAATTAAAAAAAATGTCATGAAAATTCAATATGATATTAAAGTTCTTTAATCCGATCTATAAACTTATTTAAAGGTGTTTTTATGAATACTCTTCTTTTTGAATATTTGCCTTCCATCCTTAGCCTGTCAGGATTGATAATGATTTCCATTATAAGCCCGGGACCTGATTTTGCTGTCATTGTTAGGAATAGTTTGATTTATTCTCGTAAAACGGCTTTGTTGACTGCCTTAGGCATTGCTTTAGGCGTTTTAGTTCATGTGACTTATAGTTTATGTGGTCTAGGGATCATTATTCGGGAAAGTGAATGGCTTTTTACTGGGATTAAATATTTGGGTGCAAGTTATTTGCTTTATATTGGTTATAAAGGTTTGAGAGCGAAGAAAGAAAATGTTGAATTAAGTGAAACGAAACATATAAGAGATATTTCAGCTTTATCTGCTTTGTGGTCTGGTTTCTTAACGAATGCGCTTAATCCCAAGTGTATCTTATTTTTTATTAGTCTTTTTTCTATCTTTATTTCGCCAAACACACCAATACAGATTCTTTCTTTATATGGATTTATTATTTTTGTAGAAACGTTGCTTTGGTTTAGTTTTGTGGCTTTTTGTTTATCTGGTAAAAAAACAAGAGAAAAGTTTAATGCAATGAGTCATTGGATTGAGCGTGGGACAGGGGGCGTTCTTATGGGGCTCGGAGCGAAGCTTATTTTTAGTGTATAAAATCTGCATTATTTGGCGTGTTATGTTATTCTTTAATCTAGGATGGTTTTGAATACACGGAGAATAAACCCCATGAAATCACTTTTTTTCAATTGCTTAAACACGGAAGTTCATGTCAGATCTTGGGGCGATCCTAAAAACTTTCCGCTTATTTGCTGGCATGGTGTATCCCGCAATGGTGGGGATTTTACTTTTTTAGCACGATTGTTAAAAGACAAATTTTATGTAATAGCACCCGATACACCAGGACGTGGTTTGTCGGCTTGGGAAGACGATCCTGAAAATTATAAGGTCGAGCATTATATTTTATTGATTCAAGAACTTGTGCAGCAAATGGGGTTTGAAAAATTTGCTTTTTTGGGCACTTCTATGGGTGGTACTTTAGGTTATTTGCTGGCTGCAACCCATTTTAAAGAAAAAATGACGCATCTTATTTTAAATGATATTGGACCGATGCTTTATGCTGAGCCATTAAAACGCATTGGCTCTTATTTATCCTTGAGTCCCGAATTTAATGCAATGGTTGATTTCAAGACATATCTTCAAAAAATACATGGAACTTTTGGTCCATTGACGGAAAGTGAATGGATGGAAATGGCTTTTTATTCCTGTCGTAAAAAGGATAATGGTAAATTAACCCATCATTATGATACTGGTATTGCAGAGAATTTTAAGAAACTAACAGATGATATTAATTTATTTCCATTTTATGATCAGGTTGTCTGCCCAACGCTTTTAATACGCGGGGGGATGTCTGATTTGTTGACAGAAGAATTAGCTAAAGAAATGTGTCAACGCGGTCCTAAGGCTACATTATGGACGATTGATGATGCTGGGCATGCGCCTCTTCTCCATAGAGAAGATGAGGCGATTTATATTAGGCGTTTTTTATCTGCTTAATGTGTGAAATAAATCCAGTAGATTAAAAATCCACCAAAAGCAAGACGATAAAGTACGAAAGGTGTGAAATTGGCGCGTCTAAGCCATGACATTAAAAATACAATTGTTAGATAAGACACAATAAAAGTAAAGGCTGCCAGAATTGCAGCATCTTGAATTAAGTCCATATTTCCTTTTTTATAAAGATCTACAGCACTAAGAAGGCCTGCGCCAAAAATGGTCGGAATAGCCATAAGCATTGCAAAACGCGCAGCCTCACGTCGTTGATAGCCAAGCAATCTGCCGGCAGTCATTGTAATACCACTACGGCTGGTGCCTGGTATAAGGGCCAGTGATTGGAATAATCCGCAAATGAACGCATTTTTATAGCTCATTTGCTGCATTGTAAGTTCCTGGCGTGCATAACGATCAACAACGTATAAAACGCAACCATATCCAATCATTGTCCAAACAATGATTTCTTTGTTTCGAAAAATATCTTTAAAAAAGACGTGCAGAATGAGCCCTACAATAATTGCGGGGATAGAGGCGACAACAAGGTGCATAAAGAAACGCGCATCGGGTGTCTCGGTATTTAATTTGCAAATAGAGAAAAACCCTTTGAAAAGATTAAGGACATCTTTCCAAAAATAAAGAATCAAGGCAAACATACTGCCAATATGCATCGCAACATCAAGTTCAACGCCTTGGTCTTCCCAGTGTAAAAGGTCAGGTGCAAGAATGAGATGTCCAGATGAACTGATGGGTAATAGTTCTGTAATGCCTTGAATAAGAGCAAGAACTATAATATGAAGCATCGGCATCGTCGCTAATCCTTTCTGAGAGGAGGAATATCACCTTGAAGTGTTGCAGAAAAACACAATATCTCATTTTCTTCATTAAGAAAAGAAGGATATGGCTCTTTATTGATCCAGGCGAGAATATCTTTAATAACTTTTTCGCCTTTTATATCTCTGATCAACATATGGTAGCCATTTTTGTAATAGATCGTATCCCATTTTCCAATAGGCGCGCGCGGTAAACGGCGTAATGTTTCGCGTGTTGGGTGTTTGGGGACGAGTTCATCTTTAGCGCCGTACAGAAATAATGTAGGATGCTTGATATGTTGGGCTGCAACACTCGCATCATCCATAAGCGACACAAGGCCATACAAAGAATCAATACGTGCGCCTTTAAGCACAAGAGGATCGGCACCTAATTCACGCAGCATTTTTTCATTGTCGGATGGTTTGATGGGAATACCATCACCCGTTAATTCCATCCATGGAAGCATGTGGGCTGACATGAAAAGAAGGCCAGCTTGGAAGGGATTCATTGTGCGCCATCCCCAGACAGCTGGGGCAAGCAAAATAATACCATTGAGTGTATGTTCATCAATTAATTTGCTAGCAATCATTGAAATGGCACCACCCATGCTTTCGCCCATCCAAAAAAGAGGTGTGTTTGGATATTTTTCTTTGAGTAAATGCGTTAAATTCAGAAGATCTTGGACAAAAAACTGCGTGCCAGCCCAAATACCTTTTTCAGGTGTGTTTCCAAATCCACGTTGGTCATAGGCAATTGTTAGTATATTTCTACAGGCTGCAATTGGACCAAAATCCTTGAATGCATTGCTATAATCATTAAAACCATGCAATGCAATAATGATGGCTTCTGGTGCATCAGCATCACCCCATTGTTTATAAGGCAGATGTATTCCATCTTTTGTTCTATATGAATCTGTAAATAATTGGGGCACTGTTTTTATTTTCCCTATTTGTTGTGTGCGTGGTGTGCAGCCTATTAAGGTTATAACAAAAATGAGTAAAAAGAAATTGATAACGACTTGTCTTATAGTCGAATTCGACGTTAGGTCGTAACGATGGGTCTTCATAAGGATCATCGAGAATGGTTTTTGGGTTTTGAGGGTCATTTTTTGGGCCTCAATACGTATTTGAATAATCAATTTGATTGTCTATTAATTCCAGTTTTTCGGGTTTTTTTCAAGGTGGAATATGGAAGGGACGGTAAACAGATTTTGTAGCGTGATTATATTGTTCTATGGTTAGACGGCTTCAGGGAAGTGGAGAATAAAAGGGTGTGCGAATTTTGAACAACTTAAGCATCCCTACCAAAAAAAGAGTGTGAGGGGTCGCAATGTGGGAAAGCTTAAGTTTCTTAAAGAAGGTATATCAAGTTCGCGCTAATAATGCCGTGCGTGTTCATTCTATCAATCTTGAAATAAATCCATTAAATTGAGAGTGGCTGCCTCACGCGCTGTTTCGAGCGTTCGTTTGGGACGCTCGCTTTCAGATTTCAATTGACCGCAAGCAGCCATAATATCCTCACCGCGTGGTGTGCGTACTGGAGAGGAATAGCCCGCATTTTCAAGGATCTCGGCGAAGGCATGGATCGCATTATTGCTTGATCGTTCGAAAGGCGCATCTGGCCATGGATTGAAGGGAATAAGATTGATTTTGGCAGGAATGCCATAGACTAGATATAAAAGACGCTTAGCGTGTTCTGGTGTATCATTAACACCCTTAAGCATCACATATTCAAAAGTAATGCGACGCATATGTCCAACACCCGGATAAGCGGCACAAGCATCAAGCAATTCCTCTAACGGATATTTTTTGTTTAACGGCACAAGAATATTGCGTAAATCATTGGTCGTTGCATGTAAGGAAATCGCTAAATTGACGCCCAATTCTTCACCGCATTTGGCAATCATAGGGACAACACCCGATGTTGATAAGGTGATGCGTCGTTTGGACCATTGCATGCCGTCAGGATCCATTAAAACCTTGAGCGCATGTGCCACATTGTCGTAATTAAACAAGGGCTCGCCCATGCCCATGAGAACAATATTGGTAATTTTCCGTTCTTGGTTGATAAGGCCCCAATCATCGATGGCATCTCGTGCCAGCATAATTTGGCCCATGATTTCATGAGGCTCAAGATTGCGGACAAGGCGTTGCGTGCCAGTGTGACAGAATTTGCAGGTGAGGGTGCAACCAATTTGTGATGAAATACATAAGGTGCCGCGATGCGTTTCGGGGATATAAACCGCTTCAACTTCATTCCCATCGGCAAGTTTTAGTAACCATTTTTGAGTGCTGTCTCGGGATATTTGATTGACTGAAATTTCAGGGCGATCGAGTGTATAAAGTTCAGAAAGTTTTTGACGTAGGTCTTTTGAAAAAGTCGATAAATCTTCAATGCTTTTTAAGCCCTGCGTTTGGATCGCTTGGAACAATTGTTTGGCACGGAATTTTTTTTCGCCTATTTGTTCAAATAGAGCGATAAGTTCTTGAAGGGAATGGGATAATAAATTTATTTTCATTATTGTGCCTAATTTTATATTATTATAATTGTATATTTTCTAGATACTCATAATTGTTTCCCTGGACAAGTGAGAGCCCATAGGACTCGAACCAGATCCAGGGTCCAGATAGCATTTATGACCGAAGGTCATACAAAAATTAAATGAGTCATGCTCTGTGAGCATGAAATTTAGTCTGGATCCTGGATCTATCTCGAAGCTTCGCTTCTCGTTTGTCCAGGAAAACGAAGAACGAGATGATGTATCAAAATAATAACAATCTAAATTGCTAACATTCTATATGTTTTTATTTTAAACTACAACCTTTTTGACTGTTTTTCTGCTTTTCTTTATTGTTTTGTTCTGATAAAGCCGCTTTTAAGGATAATAAGTTGCTTCTTACCATCGATATATAGCTATCACCACAATCTTTTGTGCCTGATAATGCATCTGAATAAAGCTCTCCACCAATCGTGATACCAGATTCACAGGCGATTGTTTCGACCAAACGACGATCAGTCGTAGCTTCAGCAAAAACGGCTTTAATATTATCTTTTTTAATGCGACGTACGATATCAGCGATTTCTTTGGAAGATGGCTCGGCCTCGGTGCTGACACCTAAGGGTGAAATAAATTTCACGCCATATTCTTTGCCTAAATACTCAAATGCGTCATGAGAGGTAATAACAACGCGTTTGCTTTCAGGAATTTCTTTAAGGGTGTCTTTGAGTTCTGTATCTAAATCGTCTAATTTCTGAAGATACGCTTTGCCATTTTGTTCATAAAAAACAGCGTTTTGCGCGTCAATTTCTTTAAGAGCATTCATGATGTTCGTAACATAATGTTTGCCATTAGGAAGGCTATGCCAGCAATGTGGATCAGTGATTTTTTGACTTGTGTTTTTAACATTAAAAAACAAAGGATTGACACCATTGCTTGCGATAATTTTTTTGCCTTTAAACCCAGAGGATTCAATGATTTTTTCGATCCAGGATTCAAAGCCAAAACCATTTAAAATCAATAGATCAGCTTCTTTCAGTGATTTTAAGTCTTGGGGTTTCGGTTCGTAAATATGGGCATCCATGTTGGCGCCAACAATTGTAAATAAGTCAATTTTATCGGCGGCAATCTGATTCACCATGTCGCCTATAACGCTAAAGCTTGCAACAACTTTAAGTTTATGGGTTTCAGCAAAACTTGCGTTAATACTCAAAAAAAAGACTAGAAAAAATAAAATTCTCATTACCGCGCCAATACAAATCTAAAGATACCACCATCTCGACCAAAGAAGATCGAGAAAATATAAAACACACCCGCCATTAAGATAATCAATGGTCCCGTAGGTAAACCAAAATGATAGGACAGTATAAGTCCTAAATAACCAGAGCTCAAGGCAAAAAAGATCGAAAGTAAAAATAAATGACCAATATGGTTGGACCATAATTTTGCTGAAATTGCCGGCAGCATCATAAGGCCTAAGGCAAGAAGGGTGCCAAGGCTTTGAAAAGAGGCTACAAGGCTCATAACAACAAGGACGAGGAACAACACATGATAGATGCCGCCTGATTTTGAAACGACGCGTAAAAAACCACCATCAAAACAATCGATGATAAGCGGTCTATAAATAATCGATAATATAATTAATGTAAGGCTAGTCATAACACCGATTAGGATGAGTGATTCTTTGTTAAGTGCTAAAATATTGCCAAAAAGGACATGCATTAAATTAACATTACTGCCTTTTAAGGAAACAAGCATGACGCCTAAAGCGAGTGATAATATAAAAAAGCCTGCAAAAGTCGCGTCTTCTTTTAATTTGGTTTTGCGCGTTACAATACCCGCAAGTATAGCAAGCACAGTGCCTGCGCCCAATCCACCAATAGTCATTGCGGTCAGTGAAAATCCTGCTATCCAAAAACCAATGGCAATACCTGGTAAAATAGCGTGGGATAAAGCATCGCCCATAAGGCTCATCCGGCGTAAAATAAGAAGAACACCAATAGGTGCGCTACCAATGGATAAAACAAAAACACCAACGAGTGCTTTTTTTAAAAACATAAACTCAGCAATAGGTTCAATCCAAAAGGCATATAAGGCATTAAGCATCTGTATTGCTTTCGATTCGTTCATGATCAAGGGCGTTTTCAACCATTTGATGGGCTTTAAGAAGAATATCTGTCGTTAAGACATCATTTGGTTTGCCAGAGGCAATAATGGATCTGCCAATAAGAACGGTTTCAGGGAAAAAATCTTTCACAATATCATAATCATGCAAGACAGCAATAATCGTCTTTCCGGCAGCGAACCAATCACGAATAAGTCGCATTAAAATTTCAGACGTGGCCGTATCAACGGCTGCAAAAGGTTCATCAAGCAGGAAAACATCTGCGTTTTGTAACATTGCGCGCGCAAAAAGAACACGTTGAAATTGGCCGCCTGAAAGGGCACCAACATGTCTATTTTCAAAACCAACGAGACCAACATGATCTAAAACCTGTTCAATTTTAAGATGGTCGTTTTTAGAAAATGAGTGGAAAACACCATTTTGTTGCCATAAGCCCATAGCGACGATATCTTTAACGTTGATAGGGAATTGTCGATCAATTTCAGTAAGTTGCGGCAGATATGTAATGTGATTTCTATTAATGGATGAAAAATGAATATTGCCTTGAGAGGGCGTTAATATCCCCATGATAAGCTTCAATAAAGTGCTTTTACCACCACCATTTGGGCCGATAATGGCCGTAAGGCTACCTTTTGTAAAGGAATGCGTAATGTTTTTAAGAACTTTATGCTGTGCATAAGAAAAAGAAACATTATCGATGTTGATGATATTTTTTGGAGACGTATCTAGCATAAAATCGCCCAATAAAGCGAGGCCCAGACCATAAGGAGGACGATACTTGTGTATGTTAAACGTTGGGGTACACCCATTGTAAATAAATTCATAAATACCCTTTTCTTTCAAAGTGTGGAGGGTGTCACATTTCGGGATTTGCAATTCTTGTGTATGAAGAAATACACGCAGCTTGTTTCATCACTTATATGTCTACCCATATTTTGAAATAACATGGTTATAATTCATCGTTCTATCGAACATAAGCTATTATGACCTAACCCAATTGAAAATGCAACTCATTCTCAATTGGGGGGGGGGAGATCTGTAAACTGATTTTTTTATGGCTGGATATTTTTATCTTCTAAACGTTGTTATTTTTTTTGTTGTTCTTCTTTAAATTCCGTTGTATTGACAGTGTTTATTATAACTTATTGTTAATACTCATTCATTTTTAAGATGTTTTTAATAAAATGAATTCAATGTGAGGCTCTTTATTGGTGGCGTTGGCAGCAGCCATAATAGTTGACGCTAGCATAGCAAGTAAAACAATAGTTGTGATTATTCTTTGTTTTAAATTCATTTTAATATCCTTTATTTTAAATATGTTCTCTTATAAATCATAGTATGGGTGTTCAATTGTTTTTTTTCAATGTGAGTAGGAATGGTAATTTTAGGATAAAAGATATATCGGCAGCATAATCAGTATAAAGAAGTTTGTTAAAATCTATTGACAATGTCATATAAGTTGACATATAATGACTATATTAAGACATTATATATTCGTCTTAATAATTTATTAATTTTTTTTATATACCATATATTTTAGATGAACAAACGAGGAATCTTAAAATGAAAAAAATATTTTTAACAATATCAATGCTTACTTTTGCTTCATTATCACCTAATGTTTCTTTTTCCAATGAAGAAGATGCGTATATTATGGAAGCAAATCAAAATGCTTTAGATAATTATAAAGCCCTTTATGAAGAGCAAATTAAAACACAATTAGATCATATTTATAGCGGATTTAATAGAATATACGAAATTGCACCAAACGAGAACACTCTTTACTCAAGATCAACTGAAGATGACATTTTGTTCTATGCAACTTTATGTAGTATAGCGTATACGGATCAACGTCTTGATTTTACAGCAATTACAAGTGAAGTTAATTCTAAATTGGCATCTTTGAATCGTAAAGGCTATGAACTTCTAGGTATTTTAAAAAGAAATCTTAAAACGACACCTGTGCATTCAGCTATTTTGCTTTATAATAAAGCTGAAAATCATTTAGTGTTGGCGTATAAAGGTACAGTCGATAAAGACAATAATGATGATTGGACAAAAATTAATCTCAATATTACAAAATTTAAAGGTCAAGATCCTCTTGGTGCTTTAAATGCACCTGATGGAACAAAGTTAAATATACATGGTGGATTTGCACGCGCTTATTTAGAAGGTATTGATGAATTCTTACCTCAATTCAGAGAGTTATTATCCACACATTTTAATGACATTACAACAAATCCAAAACCGTTGCGTGTAACAACTACTGGTCACTCTTTAGGTGGTGCCTTGTCAACGATTGCTGCCAATGACATGAGACGTATTTTACGTCAAACAGAATTAGCGAAAGAAGTATCACGTTTTATTGTTGAAAATGTAACATTTGCTTCACCACAAGTTTATAATTATGATTCTGCTCGAAAAGTTGAAAGAGGCATGGGCGGACAACATAATATTCTTAGATTTGCGCATAAGCGTGATTTAGTGCCGTCAGTTCCGAAAATATATTCTGAACATGTTGGAACGTCTTTTTATATTGGTGAAAGCGGTCTTCCAGATCTTACTTTTGGTGTGCATAATATGAAAAATTATTATCTTGCACTTTCGCCAACTATCTTCCGTTTAACAAGGGAAGAGGCTGATTATCGTAAATATGTTCAAGATTCAATTGTTCATTACAAAGCTTTGTTGGGCGATAAAACACCTAATCATTTTGGTGCCTTCGATGATATGAATATTCTGAAAATTGACTTAAATCAATTAGATGCTTCTTATGACTTTTTTAAGGGTATGTTGAAAGACACGCATGAAAAAGAAAAAAAAGCTGCAATTGAAGGTTATATGAAAGAAATAAAAAAAGAAAGAAAAGTAATTAAAGACAAGGTTAAAGTAGAGCAATCAAAATTTAAAACTGGCTTTTTTAATTATCTTAAAAATGCTGTTGGATTAAATTAAAAAAAAATCTGATCTTTCGTTTTAAAAGGCGCATCCCTTAAAAGATGCGCTTTTTTTATATTCAAAATTTACATTAAGTTCTATTTTAACTTAAAATTAATATTTTTAATTAATAATAATTGATAGTGCTAATTTTAGGTTTAAAGGAGAGAAAATATGGGAAAGATTCTTTTTGGATCACTTATCTTGATCACATGTCTCAGTATAAACAATGCAAGCGCTGAATGCCCACCAACAATAACGCATGATGATGCAAGGGCAATAGCTAATGGTGAAAACAATCCATTTATGGGTATCTACGAACCTGTTGGTGATATGAAAGAAATGGTTGTGAAAAAAGGTTTATCAAAAGGGTATACAAACCCTCATCTTGTTAATTCTGCAGAAGCTGTAGGTGATAGATTGGTGTGTACTTATACTTATGAAGGTAAATTAACTGGTAGGTCATACACCTTCAAAATTAATATTCCTGATGCGAAGCACAAATGATCCATTATCGTTTTCGTGGGATTATGTAATAAAATCCCACGGAAGCATTTTTTGTATAAAAATCCTAATTATCTAAAAAGCTTTTCAACTTACGTGATCTGCTTGGATGTTTTAATTTTCGTAACGCTTTCGCTTCAATTTGACGAATACGTTCACGTGTGACTGAAAATTGTTGACCAACTTCCTCTAATGTATGATCGGTATTCATACCAATCCCAAAACGCATGCGTAAGACGCGCTCTTCACGGGCGGTAAGCGTTGAAAGCACGCGCGTTGTTGCTTCTCGTAAATTCGAATGAATGGCAGAATCAATAGGTTGAAGAACGTTTTTATCTTCAATGAAATCGCCTAAATGACTATCTTCTTCATCACCGATCGGTGTTTCAAGCGAAATAGGTTCTTTAGCGATTTTAAGAACTTTACGTACTTTATCTAAAGGCATAGCTAAACGTTCTGCGAGCTCTTCAGGGGTTGGTTCACGTCCAATTTCATGAAGCATTTGGCGTGAGGTTCTAACAAGCTTATTAATCGTTTCAATCATATGGACAGGAATACGAATCGTTCGTGCTTGATCGGCAATTGAACGCGTGATTGCTTGACGAATCCACCAAGTCGCATAAGTTGAAAATTTGAAACCACGGCGATATTCAAATTTATCAACGGCTTTCATCAAACCTATATTGCCTTCTTGAATAAGATCAAGGAATTGAAGACCACGATTGGTATATTTCTTCGCCAATGAAATCACAAGGCGTAAATTCGCTTCGATCATTTCTTTTTTGGCTTTTGACATTTCGCGTTCGCCACGCTGAACACTTTGAACAACACGACGGAATTCAATAATGGGAAGGCCTGATTTTTCAGAAACGGCGCCTATTTGTCCACGAATTTCGTGAATACTATCAATTTCGGTTTCAACAAATTTTTTCCAACCTTTGTTTGGTAAGCCAGAAATTGTTTCAATCCATTGTGGATCAAGTTCTTTACCCATATAAGTTTTAAGGAATGTATCACGTTTAAGACCAGCACCTTCGGCAAGGCGTAAAAGCCTTCCTTCGCAACGTGTTAGATGTTGATTTAATTCAGATAATTGCGTCATCAATTCTTCAACACGACGATGATTCAAACGCACTGTTTTCATGAGCGTCACAAGTTGTTTATGCAATGCCTGGTATTTTTTTTCGTTTTCTTTAGGGATTGCTTCACCTTGTTGAAGGTAGTGAACGCGTTGTTGTTGCAATGTTCTTAATTGGTCGTAAATTTCTGCAATTGTATCAAATTTTTCAAGAATCAAAGGCATTAACGTCTGTTCCATAACAGCCAAAGACATGCCGCCTTCGTCTTCTTCAGCGTCACCTTCTGGAATTTCTTCTAATGTTGGTTCTTCAGCGTTTTCTATTTCTTCGTCAGCTTTTGCTGTTAAATCAACGCCAGCTTCTTCGGGTGTTTCAAGACTTGCTTCAAGATCAATTATGTCACGTAATAAGACTTCGCCATTGACCAATGCATTGCGCCAATCAACCAAAGCACGCATAGTAAGCGGTGATTCGCAAATACCACCAATCATATCCTCGCGACCTGTTTCAATACGTTTGGCTATTGAAATTTCGCCTTCGCGAGATAAAAGTTCAACACTACCCATTTCACGTAAATACATACGAACGGGATCGTCTGTTCTGCCTAATTCATCCGTATCAACACCACTAAGGCCTGCTTCTGGTGTTCCTTGGCCTTCTAAAAATTCTTCTGCTTCTTCCGCGTCAATTACATTAACGCCCATTTCAGAAAGCATGGCGAGCGTGTCTTCAATTTGTTCGGATGATAATTGGTCAGAGGGTAATGATTCGTTAAGCTCGTCATAGGTGACATAGCCACGCTCTTTACCTTTAGCGATTAACTTTTTGATCGAGTCTATACTCGTATCAAGGCTTATTTCCTCACTGCCTTCTTCACGATCATTCGCTTCTTCATTGGTATGAGGATTTTTTTTAACAGCCATAAATAGGTCCTTATTTAGCAAAAATAAAACTAATACTAAAGCTTTGACTTATATCGTAACCGATATTTATCAAAGCAACAATTCGAAATTCTTTATAAAGCATCATTTTCTTCAAGAAATTGCGCTTCACGTGTTTTTAAAAACTGCGTCCAACCATCTTCTGATAGAAGATCTGGTGCATTTGCATTTTTTTCAATAGATGGGTGCGTATTTTTATAGCGTTGATAAATATCATGCCATTCTTTTTGAACTTGGTCTTTATGCATTTCTTTGCGTAAGAAAGGAAACAATGTTTTAAGCGACGCATCAGATTCAATAGCTTTTAATGTATTACTATTTCCAGTCTTTTCTAGGTAAGCAACAATATCACTTTTTTCAAGAGAGGATCCAAGACTTACGTAAGAAATAAGATGATTGCGTATATCTTCAAGGGGTTTTTCTTGAAATGAAACATTAGAAAGGGGTTCAAATAAAGAATCTAAAAGAGAAGGGTTCGATATAAGGCTTAATAGAAGTGCCGCTTCTTGTTTTTTTGAAAACATCGATGGATCAACTGGTCGAGGTGCATTTGATCGAGGGGGCGTAAAGCTGCGTTTTTGAGTAAATTGAGTCATGCCAAATTGTTCACGTAATATATCTTGATAACATTTTTCAACGAGTGCGTCCTGAATAAGTTTGCCTTTATCCTGAAGCTTTGAAATAAGAAGCGCGCGTCTTTCAGGTGTGTCGGAAGGGGTTGTTTTTGTTTCATATTCGATCAATTTTTTAAAAAGTGAAGTGGGTTGATCTAAAAGTTTTTGGAATTGAGGGGCGCCAAATTTTCTTAAATAAGAATCAGGGTCTTCATTTTCAGGCAACATCAGGAATTGTGCTGATTTTCCTGCGCATAAATGGGGCAGGGCAACATCAATAGCGCGTAAATGTGCTTTTTGTCCTGCTTCATCGCCATCAAAGCAAAAAATAGGTTCTGGTGAAAAACGCCATAACGCCTTTAAATGCTCGCCTGTAAAAGCTGTACCTAAAGGCGCTACAGCCTGTGTAAATCCATATTGATGAAGGGTGATGACGTCCATATAGCCTTCAACAACAACAATATTTTTGCCGGATTTAAGGTTGCGTCGTGCATTAGATCGATTGTATAGAATCTCGCCTTTTTTAAACAATAATGTTTCGGGTGAGTTTAAATATTTGGGATCTTGTCCACCTAAGGCCCTGCCACCAAAAGCAATGATGCGTTCTTGGTGATCAAAAATAGGAAACATTAAACGATCACGAAAACGATCATAAACGACTTTTTTTTCTTCATTATAAATAAGAAGACCGGCCTTTAACATTAATTCTTGCGAATAGCCTTTTGAAAGCAAATTGTTTTTCAAGGCGTGCCAATCATTAGGTGCATAGCCTAAAGCAAAATACCCCATGGTGCCTTTGTTAAGACCACGGTTTAAACAATAGTCAAGAACCTTTTGATTTTTCGCAAGATAAAGTTGTTGGGTAAAAAATTGAGCGGCATCATGATTCAGTGCATATAATTCTTCGTAAAATTTTGATTGCGCTTCATGTTCGGTTGAAACGGGCAGGGGGACACCTGCTAAATGTGCACATTTTTCAACTGCTTCTGGGAATGATAAATGCTCAATTAACATTAGATATTGGAAATGCGATCCATGTGCACCGCAGCCAAAGCAATGATAATGCCCGCCATCTGGCGTCACGATAAAAGAAGGTGTTTTTTCACGATGAAAGGGACAAAGACCAACGTAATAATTGCCACGTTTGCGCAAGGAAAGGTTAGTGCCTATAACATCAACAAGGGATAACCTGGAACGTATTTCATCTAAAAATTCAGGCGAGAAGCGCATGTTTAAACAGCACTTAAAAGATCACGAATAATAGCACTTGCTTTACTAAAATCAACACGTTCGCCAGCTTTTTCTTTTAAAGCTTCAATGACTTTTTTCATGTCTTTAAGGCCTTGAGCATTAATTTCAGCAATAATGTTTTGTACTAATTGGCGTACTTCATCTTCTGAAAGTGCTTGGGGGATATAATCTTGAATGATAACGATTTCATTTTCTTCAAGAACAGCTAAATCAGGACGTGCGCCTTGATTAAAAAGTTCGATGCTTTGTTGACGTTGTTTGACCATTTTTTGAAGCAGTGAAACAATTTCAGTATTGTTAATACCTGTGTGATTGCCTTCGCTTCGAACAGCTATATCACGATCTTTAATCGCTGCAAGAATTAAGCGCAAAGTTGAGGTTTTACGTTCATCACGAGCGCGCATGGCGTCTTTAAGTTCTGAACTAATACGTTCGCGTAACATGTTTATTCCTTGAATATTTTGATCGATGAATAGGACTATAACGCTAAATCATCAAAAAGTACATTTAAGAATTCACACATTCAACAGTGAAGTGCATAATCCAGATTTAGCTGAATGTTTTTGAAAAGAGTCTCTCTTAATCTTGGTGTTAATATATATTCTTGCAAGTTAAACAGCAAAAGTTGTAACATTTTTCGCTAATTTTATAATTATCTATTTAATGTGGTCTGGTCAAAATTGTTGGTTTTTTTAAATTAAGATAATAAAATTTTTACTTGAAAAGTATATTAAAAATAATTACAATTAATATTATATTATTTAATTTAAAAATTATAATTTTGGAGAAATCATGAAACGTTTTATTGCATTTTTTTGTTTTATTTTTTTGTGTAATAATGTATTTTCGAATGAAAATAACATTGAATTGTTTTTGGATGAACTTAAAAATGATATAAAAAATACAAATCAAGAGGTTAACAATGAGTATTATGAAGATATAAAAAAAGAACTAATTCAAAATAATATGTTTTATTTTGATGGAAAAGGAAAATTATCATTAAAGACAATTGAGCTTCTTTGTAATATTGAAAATTTAACGGATCTTTATGTTCGTGATGCAGGACTTAAATTCATTCCTGATGCTATACAAAAATTGTCAAAACTTAAAACTTTAGATCTTTCTTATAACGAATTAATGGAATTGCCTGAAGTTATTGGCAATATGAGGGATTTAGATGATATAAATCTTGATCACAATAGGCTTTCGGATCTTCCAGAAACAATGGTTAATTTAAAAAAATTATCTGCTCTCTCACTTAAAGGTAATAAATTTCAAGTTGTACCTGCTGTCATCCAATATTTTTCAGAATTATTGTACTTAAACCTTGATCAAAATAACCTTTTGAATGTGCCATCCTTTATCGCAAAACTTCAAAAATTGGATACTTTGACGATTCTTGAAAATCCTGCTTTCCAAATGAATGGACAAGGTGATCACTTGGGCAAAATGGATTTAGCAAAACTTTTTATTAAAAAAAAGGATGCTCTTTCATACAAAGAAAAATATAAGGATTTTTACAATACGTTAAGACCTGCTACGCCCAAAATAAGAGGTGGCGCCCAATGCGATGCATTTAGGCCTTATTTTGGAAGCTTTCAATCTCCTAAAATCATTATGAATCACGATAAGTTTGAAGGTAATCGTAAATATCCAGTGAATGGTGTAGCCAAGAATGGCCAGCTCATTAAAGGAGGTAACACACTAACCTATACATATTCGAAAGGAAAGGAATATCCGATCGGTTATAGCATTCATTTTCCAGAAAATGAAGTTAAAGCTATTCGTGTAGATGTATATGGAGGAAAATCTTGGGATATTGATGACTTTTTTTCGGATAATTCAAAGATGCAGAACTTAAATGGTTCCAACGCATATTTGGCGCGAAATGGCGTTATGATTATTAAATTGCTCTTACGCGATTTGATAGACAGCGATACTTTTCAAGGAGATATGGAACAAGATTATATGAAGTCTTTACAAGTTGGAATTAATCATTTTTGGAATATATTAACAAATAATCCTGAAGATATACATGAGGATTTAAGAGATATGCGCTTACTTCCAAAATATCTTTATGGTGCAAGCTTTGGTGGCCTTACGAGTTTGTTTCAAGCTACCGAATATCCAAGAACATGGGACGGATATATATCTCATGATGGTTCACTTTCCCCTGAAAAAAGAGGCTATTGGGATTTAGATAATAGAGATCATTATACTTTTTTAAAGTTAAACCTTGAGACATTGGAGGATCCTGTTTTAATTCTTGGCAATATGCATGATAATAATGTGAATATGCGGAATTGGACGTATTTTTATGAGAAAGCATGTATATCAAATAAAGAAAATCTTATCACTTCATGGTTTACTTATCGAGGTATTAATTTAAATCATAATAATTTAAAAAACACTGGTCATTTTTATCCCAATAATCCAGAGGAACTTATGGCTTATTGTAATGCCATGCTTGGTTTTATGAAAAAAGATGAGGTCGTATTAAATAATCATTTATCCCAATATATCAACTTAATAGGGCTTATTAAGTCTTATGAAAATGATATATCAGCCTCAACTGAAAATCTATTTTTATCAGAATGCTATAAACAAGCATATGAAAAACAGAGCTCACTTACTGACGAAGAATTGTTTAATATTTATGTTGCAATGTCATTTATTAAAAGTCGTTCCGCAACTTCGTGGAAAAGGCTAGCTTGTGTTGATAAAGCGACAGATGCACAACTTGAAAAAGCTTTTGCACGTGATTACGCATCTTGGGTTTATTTTTGGGATGATTGTAAAAATACTCCTAAAAAGAAAACTTTTGTTTTCTCATTGGATAAGGGAAATCATTATCCTTCTTTTTTAAAAAATCTTGATCTTCATCTATCAGAACAAGACCTAGGTATTCTTGAAAATGAAATAGAATTAGATGCGGGATATATCATTCAATTTTTGCCTTACTATCGTGAAATTCTTAGGACTCATACTTATTATTATGGTCGCCGAGATCTTATGCATCTGAGATTAATGCGTGGGCTTTTGAGTGAAAATACAGAACTTGTTAAAGATTTTATGGATTTTGAAATGGAAGATTTTGAAAAAGCAAAACAAAAATGGCAAGAATTTAAATTTAAGGAGCAAAATTTAAGAGTTGAATTAGAAAAAGATGAACGCTATGTTGCGCTCCTTAAAAAATCGATTTTCTAGTCGAGCGTTAAAAAGTTAGTAAATTCTTGGTGTTTGAGAACAAAATTTGATAAAAAATTGCAAGAAAACAAGAGAAAAGTTAAGTAATCTTGAAAATCTTGCAATTTTTGTTGTTGTTTTAAGGATTCGATTAATTAACTTTCGCGTTCAACGATAAAACGTGCAAGATCGCGCAATAAATCTGCAGAGCTATCAAACACATCTAAATGTGAAATCGCTTGATCAGCTAAAATATTAGCCTGAAGTCGCGCTTTTTCAAGACCTAGAATGGATACAAAAGTAGGTTTGCCTTCGTCGCCTAAACGACGTGCATGTTTTTTATCGCTTGTACTTGCTTCGACATCTAATAAATCATCAGTGATTTGAAAGGCAAGACCTAAATCATGCGCATAAGCTAATAAAGCATTGCGAATAGGCTGTGGGGCTTTGCCTAAGATGGCACCAGCTTCACACGCAAAGGCAAATAATTCACCAGTTTTAAGACGTTGCAAGCGCGTAACAGCACCGATGCTCCATTCTTTGTTTTCTGACTCTATGTCCAGCATTTGACCGCCAACCATACCATATGGTCCTGCAGCCTGTGATAAACGTCGAATAAGTTCAACGCGCACAGCAGGATCAGAATGGGTTCTAGGATGTGTCAAAATTTCAAAAGCGTAAGTCAATAATCCATCGCCTGCAAGGATAGCAGTTGCTTCATCAAATTCGACATGACAGCTTGGTTTACCGCGACGTAAATCACTATTATCCATGGAGGGTAAATCATCATGAACAAGTGAATAACAATGCAAAAGCTCTAAAGCTGCAGCAACGTTAACGGCGCAAGATGGGGATACGCTAAAGATATCGGCAGCCGTCATGACCAAAAAGGGGCGAAGTCTTTTGCCACCATTTAGCGATGAATAACGCATTGATTCAATCAATCTTGCGCCAATGCCTTCTTGGCTTGGAAGCAATCGATTGATTTCTTCATTAAGTGCTTGCGCTGAATCTGCAAGTGCTTTGTGCAATCTTGAGAAATTAACAAGTTTTAATTGGGGCATATTATTAGACACTTTCAAAAGCCTCTACATTTGGGGTTCCATCATCAGCAAGCATAATTTTTTCTATGCGCATTTGAGCTTCGCGTAATCTTTTCTCGCAATGCTGCTTTAGACCGATACCACGTTCATACATATCGATAGCTTCTTCAAGATTTCCGCGTCCATCTTCAAGGCGCTTGACGATTTCTTCAAGCTCTTTCATCGCTTCCTCAAATGACATTTTTTTAATTTCAGGCAACATCATTTACCTTTTAATAATGAATAGTTGTTCAGAGAAATTTAAAGCTAATTTTTGAATTCAGCAAGCTAATAATGCAAGTTTTTTTTAATTTAAAAAAAATTAAATGAATCAATTGTGTTTTGTGTAAGGTTACATGTCTTTTTGTAAGCCCATAACATGTGCTTCTACACTATTTGCTAAAGCTTCTAAATCATATCCTCCCTCTAAAGTTGAAATGATTTTTCCATTACATGTTGCTTCAGCGACATCAACAATTTGTTCAGTGATCCATTTATAATCATCTGCGCGTAGACGCAAATTGCCTAAAGGATCTTTTTCATGTGCATCGAAACCTGCAGATATAAAAATGAGTTCCGGATTAAAGTTAAGTAATTTTGGCAAAATTTGCTCTGTATAGATTCTTTTGAATTCATGACTTCCTGTTCTGCTGAGCATAGGTACATTGAATATGTTGTCATCTGATGAGGAAAGACCAGTGCCTGGATAAAGGGGTGATCCGTGGCTTGATATATATAAAAAACCTTCGTGCCTCTTCAAAATATCTTCCGTCCCATTCCCGTGATGGACATCGAAATCAACAATGGCGATGCGATTTAATTTATATTTTTCTTTTGCGTAGAGTGCGCCGATTGCAACATTATTGAGCAAACAAAATCCCATAGCTTGATCATATGTTGCGTGATGTCCGGGTGGTCTTATAGCGCAGAAGACATGTTTGAATTTATTTTCCATGACTTCATCGACTGCTTGTATGAGGGCGCCACTGGCAAGCTTAGCTGCTAGTATAGATCCTTGTGAGATAAACGTATCCTCGTCAATATATTCCGTTTCTTGAATCATTTCTTTAGAAAGGAGGTTATCAACGAATTGTTTGTCATGGGCACGATATAAATGTTCAATATTGATTTCGGTTGCGCCTTGCCAGCTTAGATGCTGCATTTGTTCAAGGCGTGTTGTTATAACACTAAGTCTTTCTGGTTTTTCTGGATGTTTTGCATTTCCTAAATGAAGGGCACATAAAAGATGTGTTATGATCAAAACTGATGCCATTGCAATAGGGGCCTTTCTATGAAAAACTCGATGCCAACAAAAGTCCAAGAATTACTCAATGCTCGATTTTGTCATGATCTTGCAAATTCTTTAGGAACGCTTCAATTAAGTGTAGATCATCTTTTGTGTCTTGAGAAAAAAAAATTAAAAGAAAATGATCTTGCGCGTTACAATACGTTAGATTTAATACAGCGCGCAACTAAAACGTCTTTGGGTAAACACCAACTTTATCGTTTTGCCTATGGAAATGCTGATGCGTTAGAGGGATACACATTTAAAGAAATTGCGAACATTATCGATAAATTTAATGTTGAAACATCATTTGTTTTTGTGCCGTTATCAGATAAATCTGTTTTAACAGGCGAAAGTGCTAAGTTGTTTTTAAATATTTATCTTCTGAGCACAGAAATTATTCCCTTTGGCGGTACGATTACAGCAAAACATCAAAAAGATCAGTTTGAAGTGATGCTTGATGCAGAATATAAACAAATACCCGATATAAATACAATTAAAGAAGAAGATCTTACATCTAAAAACATACAATTGTATTATACATTTTTTTTACATAATGTTTTAGATAGAAAAATAATTATTGAAAATCAAAAAGAAGAAATAAGAATTACGTCAAAGTAGTTCATTATTTATATCCAATAATTGACAAATATACTTTTTTTTATTATTATTCCTTTATGACATTGAATGATTATTTAGAACTAAACAACATAAGCTATGCTCGTTTTTCTGAAATGATTGGTGCAGCTTCTCCAATGACCGCATATCGTTATGCAAAAGGGCTTCGAAAGCCAAAGGGGGAGGTGCTCGAAAAAATTATTAAAGTGACACATGGTAAAGTTGTTATAGGGAATTCTCATAAAAACAATAAAAATCAATATGTTCGAAATGCTGCCGAAAAAGGAGGCATAAAAGGAGGAAAAGGGAGCGATTTGTGGGTTCATTTAAATGCACCCCTAGAATTTGAACATAAAGACTTTGATGAAAATTCCAGTATACATTCTCTACCTGTATCGCTTGCACTTCAAGAATTAGGTGTAAGGATCGATTATCGAAAAAAACAATTTTATTTGGATGGCAAACCAACACGCATTAGGGAGATTATTGATTTTGCCAATAAACGTCGCAAAGAACGTGGACTTATAGAAATTTTTTATCCATCAGAATAAAAAAGCTATGCACCCATCCCCCCTCCTACGCCCCGTGGCAAGTCCCGCGGGGTCCATGGTGCAGAAGTGCAATGTAAATTTTTGTCGGATTTTTTCTAAAGCTTTCTGGATCCCGCGGCAAGCCGCGGGCATATCATTATCCATAAGTATGTAAACTTATTGATATTTAAGAACTCCACCTCCTACGTCCCGCGGGCATATCATTACCCATAAGTGTTTCAACCTATTGATTTTTAATATAATTTTTGCAACAATGTTTTCTTTTTAGGGAGCATTATTCATGAATTGGTCTGAAAGTGAATATGGTTTGATAGATTTAGGAGATAAACG